>JAIPIC010000045.1 GCA_021734865.1 Candidatus Woesearchaeota archaeon
AACATCGTCTGCGTTTAAGAGAACGAGTTTTCCTTCTCTGTACTGACCTACATGATCTGCGTGGAGTGTCCCATTTGGATAGATTGTAACATTCTTTGCATCCCGCAAGCGGATGTCAGAGAAGTTTATTGTTGATGCTTGTTCTTTTATAAATGAAATTAGCTGTTGCATACCCTGTTGTCAACTGAACTCATCAGATAACTCATCCAAGAATTTGATTAAGTCTTTCAGTTTTTCATTATACTTCTTATCAATTGGTTTAAGCATTAGTTTTTGTTCTTGACCAATAACCAGCTTCTCGATCTTGAACTCTTTTAGGTTCTGAATATACTTATCATATCTTAACATGAAATTTATCTTATCAATTATCTTTGATCTAATCTTCTTCAATTCAATCTTTTCATTCTCAAGAATGAGGAATATGTCAATAAAATCTCTTGCCTTTATCCCTTTTCTTGTAAGTACTGCCCTAAACTTCTCAATCAAAATCTCCTTGATATTATAACAATATATATTTGGATCTTCCAACAAATATTTGGATTCTTCTGGATATAGAAATTGAAGATCTCTTAGGTTTATACCTTTGATTAATGAGCTTGCCTTTTTCTTCTTGAAAGAATAATGGAAAAGTTCAACAAAATTTATCTGAACTTTAATGAACTGTTCAACATCCAGTATCTCTGATTTATACCAAAGCTTGAAGGTCACAAACTTATTGCTCCCACCAATCTCAACATACTTTTTGTTGCTTTTTTCTTTTACAAAATCAATCTTATTTTCTTTTGTGAATTTCTCTATCAATTGCAATAGTTTGTTTATTTCATTTGATAGATACTTTCTGATTTCTTTTTGACTGAGTCCTTCAAAATTATCTTGCTTCCTATAACTAAAGTCCAAATCTTCTGAGAACCTGAAGTAGCCATAATAACATTTTGTTAGGCAGGTGCCTCCTTTAAACACAAAATTATCTCTGAAATATTCAATACCAGCAAGATAACTGAGCAATTTATGGAGAATAATGTCTTTCTCTATCAGACTCTTGTTCTCAATCCTCATCTCACTTGAAATGTAATTGACTATTTCTTTCAATTCAATTCACCTACAAATCTTTTAATTGTTGCATTATATTTTCCTGAATACTTGATTAATTTATCCTTTGAGCAGAATTTAAGATATGGTTCTACTTTATTCTTTATCTCTTTTTCACTTAATCCCTCATATCTGGATAGATATACTATATCAAGGATTGTTTTTTCTGGATCAGAATAAGGAATTTTTTTCTTGGTTATTCCAAAATCAATCAAACTAGGTTTTAGCTTAATGAATTTAACTTTATGTCCTAAGATATTGAATTCTTTTGCTCTGAAGATACTATCACTGATTACATAGTCAATATTGAAGAACTCGTGTGTGAGATTATTTAGTTTTAATGCTGAAGTCATCCCAAAATACCAGTTTTTAACTCCTTTTATCTCTAATGCTTTAGATATTGCTTCTAAAAAATTGATCTCTATTTTGCCAAGTTTTCTTTCTTCAATTGATGGTTTATAGAAGATTCCTCGCATTATTCTGATTAGATATTTGTTGTGTGTTAGATATCTGATAACCGAGTAATAATCCATGTTTAGATTTTTACAGTACTCCCTAATAAGATCACTAACTATGAAATTCTCTTTCTCTATGTTCAGTTTTTTGATGATTAATTTGTAACTCATTTTTTATCTTAATGTTATACTAATTATAACAATATAATATATAAATTTTTCTGTTATTCAGCCAAATAAAGTGCTTTTCTGAAGGTTATTCAATACCTCCAGCTTATCTGCAAACTCTTCTTGATTAATCTCTCCGTTAGCAAACCTAATTTTGAGGATATTGATTGGGTCATCAGAGACCATCTCAGTCTTTCTCTTTGACGATTTGAAAGCCATGCCAATCTTTTGTTTTAAATCCTTCTGAGAAACATAAGCATAGATTTGAGTTGTGTAGATATCGCTATGCCCTAAACTTCTCTGGATGTAATAAAGGTCAACTCCTCTCTCCAAGAGATAAGTTGCATAGGTATGCCTCAGAGTATGGAAGCTGTAGAGATGCCTCTGCTGTCCATGAGAAGTTTTCTCTGTCTGAATCAAGAGCTTTGCTTTCTTCAAATATCCTCTAAACTTGCAGGACAGATAATTCTCACTGACTCTTCTCTCAGAAATTGAAGGGATCAAATAATCTCCATGCGTCAGTCTTGACCATTTCTCCAAAACAGGCTTCAAGCTTGCAGGGATCATGACATATCTATCCTTTGAACCTTTCCCTTGTACAATCTTGACTTTCTTGCCTTCAAAGTCAATGTCCTGTTTCTTGAGCTTGCAGACCTCGCTTATCCTCAAGCCACAGAAAAGAGCTATCAGGCTTCCCATAAACACATTGACTTCTTCAAACTCTGAGAACAGCTTGGCTAATTGCTTCTTGTTGAAGACATTCGGCAGTTTTCGGGCATTGTTTGGTCTTCCATACTGAGGATTATCTTTCAGGATATCTACCACCCTATCTATACTGTTCAATAAAGTCTTGGAATCCTTATCTTTTTTCTTCTTTAAGACCAAATAACTGGTTTTTGCATCGCCCTTTAAAAGAACCCTACATTTTTTCCCAGAAACATCATAACTCCAAGATATCTTCTTTCATCATCCTAATGTGATTTGGCTCTGCATAAATCCATTGGATGCCTCTTGGACCATAAATGATTTTTCCACTCTTAAACAGATAAACAAGAATGATCTTCAGAGTTGAATGCATAACTTGTTTTGGCAATCTTTTTTTTAATTCACTTATTTTTATTGGCATATCTTTGTTCTTCTTCAGAAAATCCTCGACCATAATCACTGTACTAAGGTTAGGATATCTCAATCCCTTATGTGGTTCTTTAATTTTATTATTAGATTGTCTCATAAAGCATCAATTGATAACAAATAAGTATCAATATATAAATCTGGTGTTTAAATCTAAACATTCTTTGCATCCCGCTATCCACAATCATTTCATTTTCTGTAAATGAAATTTTATTTATTTTAGAGGTATACTGAGCTATTCGATTAATTACTGTCAATATGTCCTTGATGTAAAGCTCATAATTGCGCAGCATATTGTTCTCCTTGAAAGATTTCATCTGTTAATTCTTTTCTTATCAGGTGCTTTTTAACCAAGTCAATCTCTTTTCCTAGAAGATCCTGTAAAAGCAATAATAATCCCATATAATCAGCATATCCTCCCCGTTTATCATTGAATTATACTATAAAATCAATATCACTATTTGCATATTGACTATTTTTTGCATAAGAACCAAATAATATCAATCGTTTCACTCCATATTTAATTATTGCTCCTTTATTATGTTCCAAAGTCCTCAAAATGGATTGTCTAGATAGTTACATTAACTGATGGCTGTGTTATAGATTTATAATATTTTTGGGTATCTATTATTCCCACATAATATTTAACCGATGTCTGCATAGTATTTACCGTCGATCATCGCATATCCATCGTGGACCTCGATGTCTTTTGCGCCTTGTAGAATAATTGTACAGTCTGAAGAATAGGACTAGTTTAAAGCAATTCATACCCAGAACACAACTTATAGAAACAACAAAATTAACTACTACCTATTTGATAGAAATCTGGGGCTCTCCTCAACCTTTACAATGAAAAATCAAAGATTTTTTGTGTCTTAGGAATTTTAAATTCCAAAGAGGACGGGGTATTAAACCCCTTCCAAAGATGTTCAGAAATGTAAATTTCTGAATATCCAGAACATACGTGTTCTGAATAATTTCCGTCGAAATTTTTTAGTATAAAAATTTATATAGGAAATAGATTATTTTATTACTATGGAAATACTAGATTTTCTGATAAAAGAATATAACCCAAATACAGATCAAAGACAGATGGATAAATATATGATTTATATGAGGGAAGAACTTCAAAACATGAATAAAGTTGTGAAAAAATTCCACCATCATTTCTATGAACACTCAGAACATATAATTAAAACTATAAAATTCAATTTTTTAGAAATATTCAAAGAAAAATATTTTCCAAAATCCAATAGTTATCCAAAGACATTGCATGAATTAGAGATTTATACCAAAAAAAAGGGATGGGGCGAATTTCGTGGTATTGAAAAAGAAATATCTGAATGTTTTAAACATATTGAAAATCTTGAGGCAAACTGCAAGACATTAGACAAAGATTTTAAGCATGAACAAATATTTAATATAAAGAATAACATTAATCTTCTACACAAATCTCTTGAACTATTAATTAAAAGTAAGTCAGATTATAATAATCATGTTATAATGAATCATTATAAAAAAATAATTCTTGGTATTAGCGTCATTAACAAGATTATCAATGATTCTACTACAACTCAAGAAGATATGGAAAGAATTCTTCAAGTGATTCAGTCTGAACTGACTTTATAATTCTTTATTTTTTAAAACACGAGTTCATATTTTTTCAAAAATCTAGATTTCTCAATAATCCCATTTTCCGCTTCAAAAGTGCATATTGAGCCAAAAATACATAGAAATGTTTATATATTATCATAGCATAATATACATATAAGGCTACTAACACAACAATAATGTTCTATAGCGATTCAGTGATGACACAGCACCACACAAAAAGTCATATTAATGCCTGATTTTGAAGTTCCCGAGACTCTGCCTGGGCTGACCTTGCAGGAGATGAATAAGCTTGACCCTTACCAACGGGTGGCTTATGAACATGCTTATTATAGATTTCTTGAGGGCCCTTCTGCACAGACTTATCACGAAGCACTTAAGCATTCGATTGCAAAACAAGCAGGATGGCATAATGCGACATCAACCTTGCTAGAATCAAATTTAGAAGAGTTGGGTTTTGCAGATGGATGGCGATCAAAAGAGCCTGTCAGAAATTATATGCCCACTCCTGACCACTCTGGAGAGCCAGTCGCAGAAGTCGCATTTGTTACTCCCAGTGTAAATCTTGCATTTGCTAGAGCACTGCAAAGAATTGGAGTCAGGGTTAAGGTTTACAGTCATCTTGATCATCTTAAGAAACGAACAACACCCTTGGATTTGATTATACACGACGAAAGAACAGGTACTTATGATGGCACAAAGATGTTACCACTCCAAGTAAAATTCAGAAATAAGACTTTAATTCTGGCTGGAAGTCGATTTTCTGCTGCTTATTTGAATAATCATTTTTATACAGCTTTATCGACCGAGAACACTTACAATGATCTATTTAATAAGGTAATAGAAATGACAGGAGCCAGAGGATCACCTCTTTGTCATGATACTTTGGATGCAAAGATAGGTGAACCATATATACCCACAAGGCAACCTGCAATCCAGCCTGCTAAGCTAGCTGCTGGGTACAAGGATTAACACTTTATTAAATGCTATCTTACCCGAACTTATTAGAAAATTAACGGAAAAATTGGATTTAAAACAATCCGCTTATCTTCCCGTTCTCGTCAACATCAATTTTCTCTGCCGCTGGGAATTTTGGCAAGCCGGGCATCTTCATGATATCGCCTGCTAGTGCAACTGCAAATCCAGCTCCGTTAGATATTTGCACGTCTCGAACAGTTATCGTAAAACCTTCTGGTCTTCCTTGTCTCGTCGGGTCATCGCTCAGCGACAGCGGTGTCTTTGCGATACATACTGGCACTTTATCGACTCCCATCTCCACTAGTTTTGCGATGCTCTTCTCGGCCTGAGGCGTGAAGTTAACTCCATCTGCCCCATATATTTTTGTTGCGATAGCTTTGATCTTATCCTGAATGGTATCATCAACTTCATACAGGTGCTTGAAATTGCCGGGCTCCTGAGCCTTCTTAAGCACGGCCTCAGCGAGTTCAAGTCCGCCTTCTCCACCTTTTGCCCAGATAAAAGAATCAGCAATCTCTGCACCGCTTTCTTTGCAGGCTGCATGGACGATCTCAACTTCTGCTGGGTCGTCATTCGTAAACCTGTTAAGTGCGACAATGGCTGGAACTCCGTAATTTCGCATGTTTTCGATATGTTTTTGCAGGTTAAGTACACCTTTGCGGACAGCTGCAACATCCGGTTCTGAATAATTCTTTTGACCGCCGTGGAATCGCAGTGCTCTCATTGTTGCAACAATCACTACTGCATCCGGCTCAAGCCCACCCATACGGCATTTTATGTTCATGAATTTCTCTGCACCAAGGTCAGAACCAAAACCTGCTTCGGTTATGACTATGTCACCAAGCTTCAGTCCCATCTTTGTTGCCAGTAGTGAACTGCATCCATGTGCAATGTTTGCAAATGGTCCACCGTGAACAAATGCTGGTCCACCTTCAATTGTCTGTACGAGATTTGGCATGATTGTATCTCGTAAGAGTGCAGTCATTGCACCTTGGGCCTTTATATCCTTTGCAGTGACTGGTTCTCCTTCGTAAGTATAACCCACTATAATACGGGAAAGACGCTTTTTTAGGTCGCTTATGGATGTTGCAAGGCATACAATTGCCATGATTTCAGATGCGACTGTTATATCAAAACCGCTTTCTCGCGGAACTCCCTGCATCGCTCCACCAAGGCCAATTACGACGTTTCTCAATGCACGGTCGTTCATATCGACTACTCTTCCCCATGTTGTCTGTTTTGGGTCAAGTAAAGGTTCTTTTCGCTGCTGGAGATGATTATCGACCATAGCTGATAATAAGTTATGTGCTGCTCCCATTGCATGGATATCTCCTGTGAAATGAAGGTTGATATCTTCCATTGGAAGTACTTGCGACCATCCTCCTCCTGCTGCTCCTCCTTTAATCCCGAAGCAAGGACCAAGGGATGGTTCACGGATGCATATGATTGAATTCTTGCCCATCTTTTGAAGGGCTTGAGTAAGGCCTATCGAGGTAGTTGTTTTTCCCTCACCAGCGGGTGTTGGTGTCATGGCTGTCACGAGTACAAGTTTTGCATCACGATCAGGTAGATCACGCAATGCATCGAGTGAGATCTTTGCAATGTTCTCCCCATAATACTTCATGTATTTTTCTGGAAGACTAATCGCTTCTGCAATTTCTCTGATGGGTTTAAGTGTAACTGACTGAGCAATGTCAATATCTGTCTTTAATTCTGAATCTAATTCACTCATTCTTTTTCACGCTCCAGATTCATGACTATATCCTTAAATACTTTCATTATAGGTTGCTCACCGTTGATTTCGATAAGCACATCCTCATTTCGATAGAAATCGACAAGTGGTTTTGTCATTTCGTGATAAATCTCAAGTCGTTTTCTGACAACTTCTTCGTTGTCATCATCCCTTTGGAGCAGTTTGCCTTTGCATTTATCACATACACCCTCGTTTTTGGGCTTTTTAAAAATTGTATGGAACACTTCACCACATGATTCACAGGTTCTCCTGCCAGAAATCCGCCTAACAGATTCATTATCAGAAATTTCAATGTTAATTACATAGTCTATGTGAGTCATTTCCTCCAATGCTTTCGCTTGCTTGGAATTCCTGGGGTAACCATCGAGAATAAAACCTTTTTTTTCTTTTGAGAGTCTGTCAGCAATCATCTTATTGGTGACTTCATCAGGCACAAGCTTACCTAGGTTAGTATATTCCTGTGCAAGCTTTCCTAGTTCTGTCTGGTTCTTTATATTTTCCCGGAATATATCTCCTGTTGATATATGTGGTAAGTTCAATTTTTCAGCTATTTTAGCTGCCTGTGTTCCCTTGCCGCTGCCCTGCGGCCCCAGCATAACAATTTTCATTTTAACACCCTTATACTTTTTTCAACCCATATAATTTTCTCGCTCCTCAGGGGACAGTTCTGTCTTCCATGATTCGACGAGTCTGGCATATATTTTTGCCAGATCTGATTTGTTCTCAGTCCACACCTTAAGTGCGTAGTTTATTGTGGAAGCATGACTTTGAGGATTATTATCCATTATGATCAGATCAATAGTCCGAATTATGACCATCATCTTCCGAAAGATTGAGAACGCTATAGACTTATCTGTATCAGAAAGATAATTACATTCATACATTGAAGCAGAATGAGAATCAGGTGAAAGAACTTCGCTAAGACTATCCCTCATCTCAAGGTATCTTTCCTGTATCTTTTTACAGATATCTCTTAGAGGATAGTTAGTTTCTTCTATATCTGTTAATGAAAACAGGAAATCCAATTCAGTTAATTCTGGCAATCCATATTTGGTTTTTAATTTGTCGTAATCTGCATTTGTCATTTTAATCTGGTCCTTCGTTTTATATCATTAATTCAGATACAATGTAAGTCGTACATGACTCAGTCCTTTATTACAGTACCATCAAATGGCTTTTCTGCAAGGATATTTTTTAGATTATCCGTATTATTACCATTAGCTACTATCACTCTCAAATTATGTTCCATTGCTAATCTTGATGCAATAGGTCCAAACGGTCCGTCATATTTAGGAGTCCATTCTGAACCGACAATCTTCATGAGTTGTTCCCATTTCACCTGACTAAGTGGTTTTGCGTCAGGATTTTTTCTTGGATCATCTGAATATACGTAATCGATGTTTGAGAGATTGATGATCGTATCAGCATCGTAAGTTACAGCTAATTCAACAGCATCTTTGTCGGATGAGCATCCTGGTTGAAATCCGCTTCCGATTATAATTTTTTTGTCTGTCTCTATTTTTTCCCTTGGATCATTTATTATTGTGTGAAGCGCATAATCTGAGAATATTGCTCTTACCAAAGCTGCATTGAGTTTTGTTGCGGCTATACCTATCCAGTCAAGATCAACATCTTTAATACTGGTTATTTCAAGCGCTGCCTGGTTGTACAAGCGGTTTACATTACCGCCACCTGTCACAATTATTGCTCGGTTTCCATGGCTGATAAAATCAAGGATAATTTGCCTAAATTTTTTTAGAAAGTTAATATCTATGTTATCAGGTGCTATGATCGATCCGCCAAGAGAAATTACAACCGTCTTCATTTTATTTCTTTATGTTATTTAATGGTTTCATTATATTATTTTACTTAAACATTATATTATTTTACTTAAACATTATTTAATTTTACAAATTATTTAATTTTACAAATTATTGAATATTACAAGTATTACCGACCCAAGCCGATAAGCATTACCCCCAGTACTATCAATAAATTTCCTATCCATTTAAATTTATTCATTTTCTCATTGAGGAATTTCATAGATATCAGACTGACCCATATATATGTCAATGATGCTATCGGGTAAAGAACTGACAGATCAGCCCATTGGAGAGCGATAACAAATATGACTGAAGCTATTCCGTATAGGAAGATCCCTATGAAAAGTGTATAGTTTGTAATAAATTTTTTTAGGTCGCGAGTGAAGTTTTCTGAGCCAAATTTCAGCATCAAAGAGCCAAAGGCCCCTATAAATGTGGAACCGACTGCCATCAAGATTGCTGTCATTTCAAGATTCATTTACTGTACCTCTTGATTCACTTTTGGATTTGGATCTAATTCTAGATCCCACACCAATAAAAGTCAGACCGAATACGATGGATGTCACCCCAACAATCTTAAGTGCTGTGAGGGTTTCGCTGAATATGAAAAATGAAAGAAATGTCACCCAGATATAGCTAGTGCCTATAATAGGATAAAGAACTGAAAGTTCCCCATATTTAAGAGCAATTATAAGGAGTACTGCTCCGCAACCATATGAAGCAAAACCAAAGATAAGAGGTAGATTTGTGATGATTGATATAAAATTCATCTCAAGCTGCATTGCGCCAGTCTTCCATAAGACCTGACCAGCAGTTGTAAAAATAGTGCTTGCAATGACAAGCAGGAAAGCTATTGGTTTAGTCTTCATTAAATTCCCCCTCTGATTCCTAAACTGGAAATAATCTCACTTTAAAAGATTTTCAATGATTGCAGCATAGGCTGGTCTGGTTATGAATACACCTACAGTAATACCAATTATCGTAGTAAGTGCAAAGCCCTTAAGCATACCTGCTCCTGCGAACCAGAGCGGGAACATAGCCACAAATGTTGTAAAATATGCTGCTGTGATAATATAGAATGCATTTTTTATCCTGGTTTTCCAGGTAAATATTTTATCTGAAGCACTCTCTTTTCCTAATGCTTCATCAGTAACAACAATTAAGTGATCCACGCCTGTTCCTAACACAATTATTATACCTGCGATTGCTGCAAGGTCAAGATTCCATCCGATAAGCGCAGCCATGCCAAATATGATTACTATTTCAAACACAGACGTGAAAAGCATCGGAAGAAGGATTTCTGCTTTCCGATATCTTATGGATATTACTATTGAGACAGCTATGAGAGCCAGTAATCCAACAAAAAGTGAATTGTTGATGAACTCCTGACCAAGTGTCGGAGACAGGTTATCTGTTTTTACAATATTGATCTTGACCGGCAATGAGCCTGTTGCAACTATTGTCCTCAGTCTTTTCATGTTATCCAGTGAATTTGCGATTGCTTCCTGTTCATTCCGTCCCGTGCCAGATCCTGAAATCAAGATATCTGTAGATACCTGTCCTTGAAGATCTGCTGAGATTTGTAGGGAATCAACGACTTGATCGTCCAAGATAAGATCAATTGACTCATTGAGATGATCATTAGTTCCATCTCCTGGTATGACATCAAGCTGGCTTGTAATATTTGCCATTCTCTCAGCAGCAGCCTGACTTAATGTTATGCCAAATCTGAAACTGCACGCATAACCTCCAGATATCGGATTACATCCCCTATAAGGGTCAATACCTGCTTCATCGCTGCTCATGGCAACATAAGTTATATCTCGTTCTCCTCCAATAAATACAAGCTTACCGCCTACTTTGGCTTCGAACTTCCCCTGTTTGGAAAGTAAATCTCGAACCTCATCTTCGTTTGCTCCGGCAATCTCAACCATTATAAATTGGTTGCCAAAGAAATCAGATGCTACCCTAACTACTATATCGCTAAGACCATATACATTTAGCCTTTGCTTCATATTTGCCAGAATAAGTTCCATCATCTCATTTGAAACATTAGTTTCTGGTTGTATGATTACCCTTGTTCCGCCTTGAAGATCTAATCCTTTTCTGAGATTTGTGGTTGGATTTTCATATACTTTTATTCCTAGTGTCTCAACGCCTATTGGTTCCTTTGAGACTTTTGGAATTGTTGTTGTAACATTTTCTGTGACATTGATAGTCTTAGTGACATTCTCTGTAGTTCCATTTACAGTCACTTCTTCTGTAATTGTCTCTTCATGTATTTCTTCGACTGTTATGGTCTCATTTTCTCCAAGTTCAGTAATATTATACTTTGTTCTAGTCAATAGTCTGTACGACCCAGCAGATGTCTCAACTAAAACCGTGACATTTGCGGCCAGATTTCCTTCAAATTCATAATAATCAGAGATAGTATTAATTGGAATATTGTTCATCCGGATGATCCTTTCCCTTGTGACCGGTGGAGCGGTTCCTTTTGGTCCGACCATCCCAGCTTCTGAGGCTGAACTGTTCATAGATACTGCTCTTATAGTGACTCCTTCGTTCCATGGACTAGGTCTAAGTGCTACGACTGCCATAACCAAAAATGCGAGCATCAGCAACACTCGCCAATTTGTGAATATCTTCTTAATCATGTTTTTTTACCCTTTCAAGATATATCCTCAGAATAGCGACGTTCTGAATCCATGTATTAATCATGTCAACCAATAATCCAATGAATAAGATCAGCATTATCTGCTGTATTGTATCAGAAGTTGTAAAAATCATTGCAACCATGATTGCTGCCATCGAACTAAAATTCATTGTAATTCCAGTCTTCATAGCTGAATAAACACGTGACATTACTGTACCTGTTCTTCTCTTAATCACTTTTGTTGTCAAAAGGATATCAGTATCAACTGAATACCCAATAAGCATTAGAAATGCTGCAATTCCTGCAGTTGACAATTTTATTCCAAGCAGATTGACAATTGACAAAGTTATGACAATATCTGAAAATGCTGCAAGGATGACCGCTAGTGATGGTGCGAATGTCCTGAAATATATGAATACAACAATTCCCATACACAAGAATGCAATTCCAAGTGCAGTTATTGTCTGTGTAAAGAATTGTTCTCCCAATGATGACCCTATACCTTCAAGACTGTACGTTTCCTCGCTTTCAGGCTCTCCAATGTGATTAAAAACATCTGAAACAAAACGTCCCACAAGTTCTTTGTCATTTACATTAAGATCAGATTCGATCAAATAGCCCATGTTAGAACCTGACTGGATCCTATGTCTAACTGAAATGTCAACTCCAGGATAACCTTGTGTTAAATAAGATTGAAGATCATTTGCTGATATTTCATCTCCAACAAGGACAGTTAATGAGAGCCCGCCTTTTAGTGAGATACCTTTGTTAAGGAAGTCGCCTGTTGTTGAATACTGGACTCCCAGTTGAACAAGAGCGGCAATCAGCATTACGATTGGTATAATAAGCAGCAGCTTGTATTTTTTCTCATAGATTCCAGCAATCCCTGTAGGGCCATCGTCTTTAGATACGATGACAGTTTCCTCACCTTGCTTATTACGTGCCTCCAGTCTTCTTTGCTTTCTTGTCTTTGACATGCAATGTTCAAGGATTTGTGCTTGATTTATATATTTTTGTAATAAGTCATGTAATTGACAAGCAAATATGGTTAATTTGATCGATTTTCAGCTATGCAGACCATGATAGCACTGTAATTTGTTAATTAGTTCTTATTGACTGGATAATGTAAATACCTATTAGAAATTGTCTTAATAAAATTTATCTTGACATACCTTATGATTCCAGCGTATTGATCCCACCGATAATTTTATATATCGTAGGCTTTTTTAATTGACCAGTAGTTTGAGGGAATATAGTGGTAGGAAAAATCAATCAGAAAGATTTCAATAGGAATATGGATATGTACATTTCCGGTAGAACTGATTCTAAACCGGAAAAAAAGAAATTTGATCTAGGTATCAGATGGGTAACTCCTAAGAAAGATGATGAATCTGAAGCCAGGCTTTCAGAAGGTCTTAAGAGTGGTGAGATCGACGATACTAAAATCCACATTATAGAAAAAGATACTCCTTGGTATTATAGAATATTTGACGGTTTTCTCTCAAGAAGAAAAGAGGAAGAGATTATCGATGAGATTGAAGAAGAGGGATCTGACATTCAAATAAATCCAGAGACTGGAAATATGGAAGATGAAGAATCTTTCGATGAAGAATATCAAGAGGAAGAAGAAGCCCTATCACAAACCCCCTGGTATAAGAAAGTCTGGGACAGGGTTAATCCATTCACATTCGAACAGGAATTCAAAGAGTATGATGTGGAAGTAGATGGTGAGGGATTAGAAGAAGAAGAATCTGACGATCTGGGTATGATTCTTGAGGATATCAGATCAATAAAAAAGGATATTGAACAGACTGAAAAGACACAGATAATGGTGCTTGTTGACAAAATTGACAAACTCGAATCCGAACTTATTAGACTTGCAGATTCAAATAATATCGGATCAAAGAAAATCAGAAAGCTTGTTCTTTATAAACCTACAGTTGACAAGGAAATCGCACATTACATAAAAGTGACAAGCGCTTTGATGAAGAACCTTCCTCACCATATACTCAGAAAGTTTGAGAAATCTACAGAATACGAAAAATATCAAGCCGTTCTAGCAAGATACTCTAAGTGAATGTTGACCACAGTAAGGAACTTCTCCAAATTTTTTAAATAGATAATAATTATGATTCAGGCCGCTAAATCCACTCATATTAAATATACAGTGTGTTGAGTTACATCTGGTTTGAAGCATATGTGTAAGATTATGATAACCAACTATTACGGACTTCCAATGTCTTTCATTTGCATTTTCCACTGTTGCACATATTTTATCTGTACTAAATACTGAAACAATGGTGCCACTCTCAATTCTTGAGTCACCAAACACTTTCTGAGGATGCTTAAATGTCACTTCCCTTTTTGCGATTATAACATTCCAAGTGAAGTCCTGATCATCATGTGTCTCCTTAATCTGACCTGCAAAGGTCATGAGTTTTTCACCACAGAAGACATCTTTCTCGATATCATCGTATTTTGAAAGGTCAGAGAAATGTTTTCGGCACACAATTATCTTTGCATGATAATATCTATCTGCAAAATGCCTGACACCTTTGATTATTCCACTGACCACTTCATGGTCGCAATATGGTTCTTCATAAAGATTGATGGTTATCTCTTTTTTTAGATGGTCAAACAATTTCATCGATTTTGCAAGAGGCCTGATGGATTTTAAGCCCATTTCTACTCCTGATCCGACGTACGTGGCTTGTGTCAAATAGGACCCTATTCTGAAAGTTTTCATCAATTCCAACATCCTGGCTGATCTGCTCAGGTGCATACCTAAAGTAGCAAGAGGAAAGAGACTGATAATGATAAGCAGATTCTTTCGCACAAATTTCCATTTATTTTTTGCACGTTGAAACTGCATGCCTAAGTCAATAATCAGTAATGAAAGAGCAAAGAAATGGATTAGCTCAACCAAATGGTACATATTGTCATCCATATGTACTGTGAGCTCTACGACAAACAGCACAATTGTTGCTATTATAGCACCAACTACTGTCAGTTCCCACCATTTGCCATTATTCCGACTACTAAGAACTGCATTCATTACCACCACAAGTATACTAAATACCATACTGGTTTATAAATGTTTTGATAATTACTTGGGTTTTGGTATTTAATTCTGCAAAACATTCACATATGCACATTTTTATCTTGTATCCACAATGTGACAGAAATCCACAGTATACATTAACAAGAAGTAAAATTAATAGAAAGTTATTTATAACTTTAAAATCTTAAGTCTTCTAATGGAACCGACCAGAAAAAAAGCGATAATATTCTTCAGTATTGTCGTCATATCCTTCTTGGTTGATATATTTGTCCCATTCTTGCCTATCAAGATTTTTGCTGCATTATCGTATTTTGCATTTTCAATTGTTGTCCTTGTATACAGTATCAAATTGATAAAATTGAAGGACTATGGTTTTGGTATAACATTTTTGGTTTTATCATCTTTAATACTATTACTATTTTTATTGAGTTTTATTGTAGGTTTTATGATTGGTTTAATGCAAGGATTCCAAGCAGCAAGTATAACTGGAAACGTAGTGGCAAATGCCATCAAGTAAGTCTAATATTTGCATATATTAGTCGGCGACAAAAATAAATTATAAATACTAGTAGTTCTCAATATATGGTATGTTATCCATCCAAGAACGAAAATTAATAGTAAGACTACACAACAAAGGGAAAAATCAACAAACCATTGCTGATTTAATTGGTTGCAGTCAACCAACTGTGAATCTTTGGATTCACAGATCGAAAAAAAAAGACGGATTAAAGACGCTTCAAAGGAGTGGTCGTCCTACAGTATTAAGCCAATTAAAATTGAATCAGCTTAAAACAAAATTAAAACATAAAATTAAGCAAAAAAATGCTCAATTTGGTTCTGTTACAACAAAAGAAATCAGAGAATTTATTCACCAGGAAGTTGGTGAATTGTATTCTATTCGTCATGTCGAACGAATTATGCACAAAATAGGATTTTCTTTAATAACTCCTAGAACAATGCATACAAAACATGATCAAGAAACAGTTGATAAATTTCGAGAGGAATTTAAAAAAAAGTCGACACAGAGTATTTGGGTCACGAAATAATTGCAATTGATGAAGTTGGATTCCAGCTTCAGACCAATTTCAAACAAATCTGGTTTGAAAAATGTAAAAAACCCAAAGGTGCTTTTTTTTGGAGCAACAAAAAACTCATAGTTTTTGGTGCTCAAAGACAAAACCACAAACTGTACTACGAATTTCATATTGCACAAAACAGCATGACTTTTCTCAGTTTTCTTTCAGGATTATTTGAAACTCTTGACTTAAATAAAAACTATGTTCTTATTTTAGATAATGCAGGATGGCATAAAACGCAAATAGTGCAAAAATACATAGCTAAACAGAAAAATGTCAAAGTAGAATTTATTCCACCGTACTCTCCTGAACTCAATCCAATTGAGACTAATTGGAAAGTAACAAGAAATGCTGTAACAAAGTCACAATTATTTAGTTCAATTGATGACTTACAGAGTGCTTTAGAGGATTTTTGGAGTGAGCATATTTTCACGCAAAACTTTATAGGATATTTATGTCGCTGACTATATATAAGATAAGCTTAAATACTCGCTCCATCTAACCGCACTTCAGTCTTTTTCCAATTCAGGTTAGAAACTGTCTGTAGGTCCATGTATGTCATATTCTAAAATATTATTAATAGCAGATGAAGCAAGACGGTCAATTGGAGAGTTCTGTAATACAGAGTGCCATGCATATTGCTGTAGGAAGGGTTATCTTATTCTTAATGCGGTCCAGGTTGATCTGGTAACACAAAATAAATGTCTGGAATTGACTAAATCAGGCAGCTTGAAGGTTCTTGAAAATGGAAATTATTCTCTATTTCTTGGCGATGAATCATGCCCAAGTCTGAGTGAAGGAAAATGCTTGATCCACCAGAACCAAAAACGTCCGGATGCATGTAAACAGTTTCCTTTGTTCTTAGTCGATTATAGGATCAAATTATCACAAAGATGCATGGCAGTAAGGATTGGGAAGTTTTATCCATTCATTAGTACCTTAATTAAGCTGGGATGCACTCTTGAAAAGAATGATTTCAATGATTTCGGTTATGAAAGCTTTTTCAAGCTTGAGAAACATGAAAAACGTGCATTGACGTAAAAACGCGTCAAATAACAAAAATTGCCGTTCGCCCTGACCCCAAGCTAAAGCATGGGGTACAATAAAAATGTAAAGCATTTTTGTGTACAAGAAAAGCTTTGCTTTTCTCCGTATTGAAGGGCTCACAATCCATAGGCAATTTTTGGTAAC
>JAIPIC010000046.1 GCA_021734865.1 Candidatus Woesearchaeota archaeon
GATTTCTGGTTTTACCGTAAAAAGGTTCTTTTGTGATATCAAAAGCCAGTTCTGCACTATATACTCTTAACCTTTTTATGGCTTTTCTAACCTGCAGTTCAAATGCTCGTCTTAAATTTACTTCATATATGCTTTTGATTCACTTATGTAAGGAATCTGCATTTTTCGAGAATGTTTCTACATAACTATTTGATTTGGCAACCTTGGCCAAATAATGGGCTAAAAGCCCATAAGATAAAGTGATTCTACTGTCAAGAGAACAGAAAGATTTTTGTATGAATTTGATTATTTGTTTCATGGTGTTTTATAGCAAAAACAACCATGATGTACTCCTATGTGCTTTTTTCCGAGCATTTTAGAGTAATCATTTTCTATTCGGAGATACTGTGTCCTTAGAAAACCTCCCCTAAATTCTTGTTCTTGATGTGCTTAGAAAACAAAGTTTTCTGGCATCCCAAAAAGCTTTGCTTTTTGAGGATATCGCATTCGCTCAGTTTTAGAAACGCCCCTAAAAGTACTTTTCGGACGAAATCAGGCCCCACGATGTAGGTATGAGAGCATATCATAGATTTAGAGGTTCATTCACAAATCACCAAGTGATTTGCCCACACACCCAAATTCCTCCGCCCACTCGCAATCTCTTTAAATCATAGATGTTAAGTTCAATTGTGTTTAAGTTTTCTCTTTTTTTAAAAAAGGAAGGAGTTAGATTTTTTATAAATATACACTCGAAGGTTAATTTTTGAAATGAGTCATTTAAAATAGGAGCATAATTGATGCACATATTCCTGCAGCAATGAGTGTAAAGAACACCATCTTACCGATACTGAAGAAAATATTCTCTTTTGAAAAATGGCCAGTATAGGCTCCCAGTACTGCAGCTAGAAGTGTAACTAAGCCTATGGCTACATATAATCCATGGATTACATCCAAAAAAAAGAAAGGTAACAACGGAATTATACCCCCTACGATACTTAATACGCCATCAATAAGTCCGCCTCTCAGAACATCTTTACCAATTTTTGTTTCAATAGTTGTGCCTTTAAGAGATCTAAGCATTTTTTTCTGTACTTTTTGTAGATCCTGGTATTTTCCAATTTTTTCTGCAGTAATTGCTGCAAGAATATTAGAAAACCCATTTGCTGTTGCACCTGCTAATCCAGCTGATAAGATTATTGCAGCATTTTCTGATATGGCAGCCCCTATGACGACACCCAACGAAGATAATGAACCATCAACAAGCCCTCTTATAGCCAACCTTATCATTTTTATCTGTCTTGTGGGGTGCTTGCTTCTTTAACAAGTATAGATCCTGCAGAAACCTTATCAACACTATGTATAGAGCCAGCCATTTTTTCGATAACTCCCTTGATCTTCTCATAGTCTATATCCTCACCTACTAGAGTTATCTTAACCGTTTCTACACTTTTATCAATCTCTGTGACTGTTGAATCTACTCCTTCAATTCCTTCAATGTCGCTCAAGGCAGATGACAAATCAATGAGCGAAGGAGTATGTGGCTTGAGGACATCCAGTACAATAAGTCTTATTTTTCCCATGATCTCACCTAACATACTAATAATAAAATTTCCTTATAAATTTTTTTATTAAAAAATAAATTTTACTATAAAAAAGGAGGTATCTTAGAGCAAATCCTAAAACTAACTCCCCCCGCCCTTCCGACATATTCACTCGCTAAGCTCGATATTTATCTGAACTTAAACACAAATGACATCTTCCTCTTAATTTTACATAAGGAAGAGGATCCTTAAAGTTCATCAGCCAAAAGCTGAGACTACTTGTTGGCCAGATTGTGGAACTTTCTTTTTTGATCTAGGCTTTACATCACTCCACTTATGTTGGCTATATCTGATATAATTTTTAATTGTTTTACCTGTAACACTACCCACAATAGCCAGGATAATCCAATCCATCCTGCTACCTGATATTGTGGTATTGCCATTAGACTCATCAAACACAGGAATCCAAGCATCCAGTTTTTTATTTATTTGTTGCACTTCCACCTGTCACCATACAACAGATGCAGGGGCAATCGACATCTCCGGAGATATCTCCAATATTTATCTCGTCATCATTGCATATTCCGCCATCCAAAGTATTTACAACCCTGCCACCTTCAAATTTGCAAGTTTCCTTAGTCAGATCAGGCTTATCTGGAATTCCCTGTTCACAGGTTTTGATGCATACATCCAGGCTGTCAAACGGAACCACACCATCGCAACCGCCCCATAAGAATTCCTTGCATCTACCTTCTTCAAAATAATATCTGGGCATTGCTGCTTTGCATCTGCCAGGGTCGGGCTCAAGATTGCATGGGTGATCTCCTGTGAATGCTCCCTCAACATATATTTGGGAAGCGATTATCCTTTCCGTATCCTTCAATTTCAATATATTGCCTATGACCTGGATATATCTGCCGACTTCAATCCTTTTTATAGATGAGACATATTCTTCTCCAAGATTTGGTATGCTCACCAGGACTTCATAGGAAGTCTCACCATCCGTTACAGTAAGGATAGAACCATCCATCTCCGGCTTGACAGCAATTATCTCTCCCTGAAGTTCCATTGTCTTCACATGCGGACAGACGACAGTGCATCTGTTTTCCAAGCACAATGAAGTAAAAGGGCATCTTGACTGGACAAGGTAATCCATCGGTGTCTCGCAATCTGAATCCAGATCACAAGTATTATCTGTGACCTTTTCAATCGTGTATGAGTCAAGAGTATATCCATCAGGCAAAGGATGTGTGTTATCAGAGACTTCAGGTGTACCTTCATTCCCTGATAGATTGCAGTCTCCCATAGATGAATCACAATCGGTGATCTTGAACAGACTGCATCCTGAGAGAACAAGGATGCCAAATAATGCAATTGTCAGTAATATACGCTTATCAGTTACCATTTTATGTAATTTGGGAATGCTTTTATATATACTTTTTCATGACTTCAAATATAATAGAAGCCATCAATCACAGAGTGGTTTTCGAAACCTTTAAATACATATTGATAGTTATCGATATGTCAATATGAAACAGAACATAATCTTATTCAAAGCACTCTCTGACCCGACAAGGTACAAGATACTTGAACTTCTCTTGGAAGGAGAAAAATGCGTATGCGAGATATTCCCACATGTTAAGAGGACTCAAGGCACAGTATCAACACAGCTTGGAAAGCTTGAGTCCTGGAGAATACTTGAATCAAGAAGGGATGGTAAGAAGATATTCTACAAACTTAAAGACCACACTATCTGCGATCTTTTCAAGGCAGTTGGCAATAAGAAAGGGAATATCCTGAAAAAAGATTGTTGTGGATGCAAGGGGGATTAAGATGGATGATGAACATAAGGCTGTAAGGGAAATTGTCAAGAAGAACTATGCAAAAGCAACAAGCGGTTGCGGATGTTCCTGCAACTGCAACCAGTACAGCAATGATGATATTGCAAAATCAATAGGCTATTCTGAGGATGAAATCAAGTCAGTTCCTGAAGGGAATCTTGGTCTTGGATGTGGAAATCCTACTGCATTGGGAGAGATAAAAGAAGGGATAACAGTGCTTGATCTGGGTTCAGGGGCAGGCTTTGACTGCTTCCTTGCATCAAAAAAGACAGGTGAAAAAGGCAAGGTCATAGGGGTAGATATGACTCCAGAGATGATAAGGAAAGCAAGAGAAAATGCAGAAAAGCAGGGTTATGAAAATGTCGAGTTCAGGCTTGGCGAGATAGAAAAACTTCCTGTAGAAGATGATTCAGTAGATATCATAATCAGCAATTGCGTCATCAATTTATCACCTGAGAAGCAGAAAGTATTCAAAGATTCTTATAGGGTTCTCAAATATGGAGGGAAGATGTTCATCTCTGACATAGTCCTATTGAAAGAATTATCTGATGATCAGAAGAATGACCCTGATCTTATTGCTGGCTGTGTCGGTGGAGCAGTTCTGAAAGATGTTTATATCAAGATGCTTGATAAGGCAGGATTCAAGGTAAGTATAATATCAGAGGATAAGGCAATCAGCGACAGACAATATGGCGGACTGCCTGTGTCAAGCCTGAAGCTTATTGCACAAAAATAGGGAGGGTAATCTGAATGAAGATTGAGATACTAGGAAGCGGTTGTCCAAACTGCAAGAAACTTGAAGAGAATGCAAAGAAAGCATTGGAAGAATCCAAGAAGAAAGCAGAAATTGTCAAGGTCACAGACATCAATGATATCGTCAGCTATGGTGTGATGTCAACTCCTGCAATAGTCATTGACGGTGAAGTCAAGAGTTATGGTAAAGTGGCGACTGTTGAAGAAATCAGTAAGTGGCTCTAGGATGGAAAAGAAAGACTGGAAATGGTTATTTGGAATAGCATTCATCTTTGCGGTATTCTACTTTGTGCCATATGAAAGCAACTTGTTCAATGATTCTGTAATCTCTGGAGTCAACCTTCTTAATGAATATGCAAAACAACATGTCCTTACATGCCTTGTTCCTGCTTTGTTCATCGCTGGAGCAATTGCAGTATTCATAAGGAAAGACAAGGTTCTCAAGTTTCTGGGTGGAGATGCAAAGAAGTATGTCTCATACAGCATCGCTTCAGTATCAGGAGCAATCTTGGCAGTATGCTCATGCACAATACTTCCCATCTTTGCAGGGATAAGAAAACGAGGTGCAGGGCTTGGTCCAGCAATAACATTCCTATTTTCGGGTCCAGCAATAAACATTGCGGCGATGTTTCTAACGATAAGTGTTCTTGGGATACAGATCGGGCTTGCAAGGATAATCTCAGCAGTACTCTTATCATTTCTTGTCGGTCTTACTATGGCTTTGATATTCAGGGAAAAAACAGAGAAAGGACACCTGCTCATCCAGAAGGAAGAAGGAAAAGATGTCTCAAAATGGACAATGGGAGGATTCTTTGTATTGATGGTAGGTCTATTGATTGTAAATGGTCTTCAGATTGAAAAGTCTACAAAGAACATCATAATGATAATCATGGCACTTGCTGTAGCTGTATTGGTGATTACCAAATTTTCAAAAGATGTAAGAAATGCATGGCTAAACGAAACATGGAATTTCTCTAAGCTGATACTACCTCTTCTTTTCATGGGAGTATTTATCGCTGGGTTTATAATGCCCCTATTGCCCGAGACAATTATCCAAAACCTTGTTGGCCAGAACACAGTTATTGGCAATCTGGTCGCTTCAATATTTGGAGCATTCATGTATTTCTCGACACTGACAGAAATCCCAATTCTTCAAGCTCTTATTGCCAAGGACATGCATTCTGGGCCTGCACTAGCACTTCTTTTGGCAGGACCAAGTCTCAGCTTACCCAATATGCTTGTAGTAAGGGGAGTGCTTGGAAACAAGAAAACTTTAGTATATGTTGGATTAGTAATTATTTATTCCACGATTGCGGGACTTATCTTTGGAGGGATACTATGAAATATATAATTACAACACTCATTTTAAGCATGCTACTCTTTGTAGGCTGTACAACAGATGGTCAACCCAATTCATGTGAGGTTTCAGGAATATGTGATAATAATCTAGATAATAGTAATACTATTCTGAATGCATCAAAAATAACTGTGGACAAGATTGAAGTGTATCATTTTCATGGGGCTAGCCAGTGTTTTTCATGTGAGACTATTAAATCATTTGCCGAGGAAACCGTCAATCTATATTACAAGGACCTGCTTGATTCTGGAAAGATGGAATTCAGATCAATAGATGTGAGCCTCCCAGAGAACAAAGAAATAGTAAACAAATATGGTGCAACAGGTTCTTCTCTGTGGATTGGTACATATATTAATGGGAAATTTCTCAAAGAACAGGATACAAATGTTTGGTACAAGGTCAATGATGAAGAAGGATACAAGAGTTATCTGAAAGGAATTCTTGACAAACGACTTGAAGGAAAATTAGTATGACATTAATGAATTTCATGGAAGGCATGGGTACAAGTGACATCGCAATCTTAGCTGCTTTCTTCATTGGGCTCATGACTGCGATATCGCCTTGCCCTTTAGCTACAAACATAACAGCAATTGCATATGTCTCTAGAAAGATCAATAACAGTAAACATACATTGATTGTAGGATTACTTTATACTCTTGGGAGGATGTTCACTTATGTGGTCCTCACATCATTAATCGTATGGTTTGGACTGAATATGCAGACAATCTCACTATTTCTTCAGAAATACGGTGATATTTTACTTGGCCCCCTATTATTGATAATTGGTTTTGTTATGCTTGATATTGTAAAATTAAATTTTCCAAAAGGAAGTGGGAGATTAAATAATCTGAAGGAAAAAATAGCAGAAAAAGGTTTTTTTGGGAGCTTTCTACTGGGTGTTATATTTGCACTTGCATTCTGCCCATTCAGTGGCGTCCTGTTCTTTGGAATGATGATTCCAATTGCAATAAAAGCAGGGGATGGTCTCATTATCCCTTGTGTTTTTGCCTTCGCAACTGGTCTCCCAGTTATAATATTCTCATTTATTCTCACATATAGTGCATCTTTGCTTAGTAAAACGATGATCAAAGTACAGATCTTCGAGAAATGGATGAGAAGGATTACTGGCATTATTTTTATCGGTGCTGGATTCTATCAACTGGTATTCTAATTTTTAAACTCAAGAAAATATTAAGAGTCACATCGTTATTGGTGAAATCTGAATTCAGGTTAGTTATTAGGAATAGTTTTTTATAAATATACAATCTAAATAGTATTTATGAATCAGGATTCCAAGAAAAATTGGTTGCTAAAATTGATCTCATCGATAGTGATATGTCAGTTAGCTGGAATAATTGGATCGGTATTTACTATATCTTCAGTATCAACCTGGTATCAAACACTAAATAAACCATTTTTTAATCCTCCTTCATGGTTATTTGGGCCAGTATGGACAATCCTGTATTTAATGATGGGTATATCTCTTTATCTTGTTTGGATAAAAGGAATAAAAACAAAGAATGAAAAGATTGCAGTCTATCTATTTCTTTTTCAGTTGGTATTAAATTTATTGTGGTCAATCTTATTTTTTGGTATCAGATCTCCATTGTTTGCCCTTATAGAGATAATTATCTTATGGGCAGTCATCCTCCTGACAATAGGGTATTTTTACAGGATATCAAAACCTGCATCATATCTTCTCATGCCTTACATAGCCTGGGTAAGTTTCGCGGCAGTTTTGAATTTTTTTATCTATTATCTGAATTGATTTCAAACGGGTAAAGTCAACTAACGTGGGTTTGGGTAACAAATATATGCAAGGCAGATTTTGGGACTGTAAATTACTCTATTTACAGTAAATTCTTCTTTGCAAAAAAGATTCATCGTTGGGTTTCTCCGTCGATGAATTTGGACATGAATTTTGCTTTTTACAAAGAAGAACCAATTAACCCACTTAGGTTGACTTTACCTTTCAAACGAAAGGTTTTTATTTTAGACAGATTAATACTATGATATGTCACATATGACCTCAAAGACGTATTATGATCTCCAAAAGAGGTTAAATGAAAATGTGCAAGGGGCTCCTGCTTCTAAATACCTTAAGAAAATTTTAGAGACAATATTTACAGAAGAGGAAGCTAGATTCATAACACTGCTTCCGTTAGGAGTATTTACTGCGAAAGAAGCTTCAGAATTATGGGATGTCTCTATAACTAAAGCAAGAAGAATACTTAACAGACTGGCTGATAAGGGCACTATGATTGATCTAAAGTCAAAGAAGAAGCATGCTTACTTTCTGGCTCAACCTTTGGCTGGTTTCTTTGAGATGACTATGTATGGTGGTGAGAGATATGACGAAGACAAACTCGCAAATAATTTCTACGACTATATGAATAAAGAACACCGGTTCATGAAGGAACTGTTTAAACCATATCCAAAATCCGGACGGGTTTTTGTCCAGGAACCTGCGCTCCATGATCAAAAAGCCTCAGAGATCTATAATTATGAAAAGATGTCAGAAGTAATTGATAATGCTACTAACATAGGTGTAGGTATATGTTACTGTAGACATAAGATGGAACATATTGGCAAGAAATGCATTCATGAGCAGCACAATTGTCTAACATTCAATGAAGTGGCACTTACTTTGATTGAACATAATATTGCAAAGAAGATTTCAAAGAAACAGGCCAAAAAGATATTAAAAGAATCGATTGAAGCCGGATTAGTGCAGTTTGGAGAAAGTGTCCAGAATAACGTGGCTTTCGTGTGCAACTGCTGCGGTTGTTGCTGTGAAGGCCTCCTTGCTTACAAGAAATTGGGGCATAAAGGGATTGCACATTCAAATTATCATGCAAAAGTCGATTCGAATTTATGTGCAAAATGCGGTGTCTGTGAATCCAGATGTCCAGTGGACGCAATAAGTATTGATAATGGAAAAATAAAAGTCAATAAACATGTATGCATTGGCTGTGGTGTATGCACAAGATTTTGCCCAAAGGATGCAATACATATGCAAAGGCATTCACCTGAATTTATCCCAAAAGACGATTTTGAGAGAATTGTTCTTCAAGCAATAGATGCTGGCAAACTTCAAAATTATATTTTTGACAACCACAAATTATGGACACATAAGATATTACGACGTCTTACCTCTGTAATATTGGGTCTTCCTGCTACAAAGCGACTGCTCTTCAACAGGCAGATAGAATCAATATACTTTAAAATGGCAAGAAAGACAAAAAAAGTGCAAATGTTTGAAGAATTCTTCCTCAATGGAAAGAAGGTTGATTGTTCACATCCTGAGATGGAAAAATAAGAATCTCATTTATGGATATCATATATGTACATGCCCTGGACCATAGAGAGAGACAAGTGTTATAATGATAACACCAAGAATTATCGCAAAAATATGTAACAGGGTTTCTTTGATCTTACAATGCCTGTGGAGTTGAGGCACTAAATTGGACGCTGCTATATATATGAAGTTCCCTGCTGCAAAAGGGACAATTATCTCACTAAACCCCTCAATTCTGCCAGCAAGTGCAATTCCAATCAATGTACCAAGTATTGCTGTTGTTGCTGACAGGAAATTAAATATTAGTGCTTTTTTCTTTGACATTCCAGAATAAAGTAGTACTCCAAAGTCAGCAATCTCTTGAGGAATCTCGTGGAAGATAATCGATATGGTAGCTGCAATTCCTAGAGTTATGTCAACTGCATAACTGCCTGCAATCACCAACCCATCGATGAAATTATGGATCCCATCACCAACCAAATTTAATGGAGCTACATTATAAGCGTGTCCATGGCCGCAGTTTCCATCTTCACATTTTTTATTGTGATGATAGTGGACCAGTTTTTCCAGAACAAACATCACTAAAAAACCTGCAATGATATAATATGTAGTAGCCATTGAATAATCGTGGGTAAAAACTTCCGGTAGCATATTCATGAATACCGTGCTTAGCAATACTCCGACTGAAACGCTCAGCATAAAAAGTAGTACGCTCTTTGACAACTTTTTCTTTAACAGAAACGGTACTGCAAATATAACTGAGATCAAAGATACAATAATCACACTGACAATAGGATATATTATGTTCATGTGATTCATGTTTGATAGGATGTTTATAAATGTAATCAATAGGGAAAAGTAAAGCAGCGAAATATACTTATAATATTAATTATTAAGATTTTTTCATGGAACAAACCAAGATCTTGATTTCCTTGGGAATTATTGCTATAGCCCTAATAGTGAATTTCTTTCTGAATGGTTATCTGAACAGGAAATTAAGGGAAGTTAAAGGAAAGCTACCTTTCGCTGGACTTCTTAACATCTTTGTTCTACTGGTAACTGCAGCCGTCCTGATGTCAGTATGGGGAATTGACGCAAGCAATTTGTGGGTATACATTACGAGTCTTGCAGGTCTCGTTGCGATAGGGTTCGTTGCTGTATGGAGCATCCTTAGCAATGTGGTTGCAGGGGTCTATCTTCTACTTAGTAAGCAGATTAAGAAAGGAAATGATATTGTCGTCCTTCCTGAAAATATAAAAGGAAAAGTCATGAAAATTAGTGCGATGTTTATTGAGTTAGAGGACAGCGAAGGGTATTCAGTATATATTCCAAACAACATGATTTTCCAGCGATTTACAAAAATTAAGTAATCTCCTTCTTTAGAGTAAGTAAAAATGTTTCCATATCTTGAGTTTCAAGATCCCCCATATGGGGTAAACGGAATGTCTGGTTCTTTCCTTCATCTGAAAGGATCTTATTCATAGCACGGTAACCTATGTCAATTAAATATTCTTTCTCAAGCATCCTGTTTTTTACTTCTGTCAGATCTGTCCCTTTTGAATTCTCAACACATGTAATTGTATCTGAACAGAATTCCTCTTGCGAAAAAAGAGAGAATCCATTCTCAATAACCCATGCGCGAGTATATGTAGCCATTTCACTATGACGCACAAACCTGTTCTCAATCCCTTCCGCAGAGATGCACTGCAACTGTCTTCTAAGCGCATACAAATGGGGTATCGACGGAGTATATGGAGTCATGTCTTTATCATACATTTTTTTGAGTTCAAGAAGATCAAAGTAATATCCTCTGCAATCAATTGTTTTTGCTCGTTCGTATGCCTTCCTGCTTACGGACGCAAACGATATTCCTGGAGGCAGTGCCATTGCTTTTTGACTGGATGCAAGACAGATATCAATTCCAAGGTCATCCACTTTTATGTCAATTCCACCAATTGAGGACACCGCATCTACTGCCCATATTAAACCCGCTTCTTTAAACTGTTCAATCGCTTCAGATATTACTTTTAGATTGGAAACGACTCCTGTTGATGTTTCATTATGGACCATACAAAACATCGAATAATTGCCTTCTCCCAGTTTCTTTGCGACAATGCTTGGATCAACCGGCTGACCAAACCCAAATTCAATTATATCTACCTGACGTCCGCATCTTCGGCTGACATCTGCCCATTTTCTAGAAAAAGCGCCATTGACAGCGTGCAGAATTTTTTCTGAACTCTTCTGATTATGGGTACAATTACGGATGGCAGCTTCCCAAAAGCCGCTTCCAGAAGAAGTACTGACTAGAACGTCATTTTGGGTCTGAAAAAGGTATTTTAAACCTTCTTTGATTTCTGCAAACAGTTTGCGAAACTCCGGGGTCCTATGCCCTATCGGCGGTCTGGCCATCTCTCTGAGGATATCTTCTCTGACCTGAACAGGTCCAGGTATGAAAAGCTTCACTTTGTCCCGCCCACATGACCCATTATCTTATTTGCGACGGTCATCGACGCATTGACTCTTGCTTCTACAGTATTCCCGGCGATATGGGGCGTGATGACCGCATTTTCAAGTTCAAACAGTTCTGTGTGATTTGGCTCGTTCTCGTATACATCCAGAATGGCCAGAGCTATCTGTTTTTCCTTTAGTGCTTTTATGAGTGCTTTCTCTGTGACTACCTCACCACGCGATGCATTGATTAAGATTGCACTCTCTTTCATAAGTTCAAGCTGTTCTTCATCAATCATGTGCCGGGTCTCTTCTGTCAACTCAGGATGTAAAGTCACTATGTCACATCCCAGGACTTCCTCAAGTGTGCTTTCAGCCATATCTACATATGGATCATATATCTTTACACACATCCCAAAGGCACGAGCTCGTCTGGCAACCCTTGTTCCAACATTCCCATAGCCAATTATGCCTATGCTCTTGCTGCTCAGTTCATAGCGTCTGTTAGCTTTCTTGATATCAATAAAATTTTTTGTTCTTTTAAGTTCATCTACAGTGTAGCAGACATCATCCGTCACATTGAGCAACATCCTGAAAATATAATCAGCAACCGATTCCGCGTTCTCACCCGGTGCATTTATGACCTCAATATGCCTCTCCTTTGCGCATACTTGATCGATGTGGTTTAATCCTGTCGTAGCAGTGGCAACAATCTTCAGATTGCTTGCTTTCTCAATGAATTCCCTGTCTACTTGCTTATTCGTCCTTACTATTAGTATGTCTGTCTGCCTGATGAGATCGTCATCCATAGTCCTTGTATCGACTATTTTCAGATCACCTATCTGTTCAAGTGTGGAGTGAGATGCTTTATGCACTGTCTTATCCATGACAATAGTATACTTACAGCATCCAGACGAAGAGTTCCCTAAAGATGTTTTCTCAATAAGTTCATCTATTCTTCCCATATCGTCCGTATGCATTTTTACCATTTTTTTCACCTTTTGTTTTGGTCTGAAAGCAATACCTATATCTGCTGCCTGAAGCATCGAAAGATCGTTTGCTCCATCTCCCACTGCAATTGTCAAGGAGGCTTTCATATCTCCTGCAGCCTGCCTAAGTAATTCTCCTTTATTATCGCTTACTGCAACATTACAATCTCCTGTCAGTTTTAAGTCCTTGATTTCAACTCTATTTGCGTAATAGAAATCAGCGCCAACTGACCTTGCAACTTTTTTTACAATAGGTTCTATCCCTCCCGTGATAATCCCAACTATATAACCTCTATCCTTAAAGCCTTTTACAGTTTCCTTTGCGCCTGGCATGAAGGGGAGATTTTCTGCGATATTTTCTATACGTTCTACTGAAATCCCCTTAAGAAGCCTGATTCTCTCTCGGAAAGATTCTTCAAAATTAATATTTCCTTCCATTGCAGAATCAGTTATCTCCTTGATTTTGGAGCCTATCCCAAGTTCTTCTCCCAAAAGATCAAGCGTTTCACAATCCAGCAGAGTTCCATCCATATCAAAACATATTAATCGGGTTACTGATTGCTGTTTCATGTATTTTCTGCCTCATCAAAGTTATCTTCTGTGCTGCATATGGTAGGCAATCATCAAATAAAAAGATTATGACAGAAATTAATAAATTTTATATAATTTGACAATATTTAATAATTTATGACCAATATTAACCAGAAGGTATGGGATTATATCGAGCGGCATGTTGAAATTAAGAAAACCCTTCTAAACGGGATGATTAATAACAGCGCTTTGGCCAGAAGCATAGGAGAATCAGAAGGGCTTTCAAAAAATATTGACGCTGTCATAAGTGCAATCCGAAGATATGAAGCTAAACAGAGCATTAAAAAGCCTTATCAGAACATTTATGGACATTTTAGGAAATCCACAGTATCTACAAAGACTAATTTAGTCTCAGTCTTGCTTTTACGAGATGAAGGAATCGCAAAAGACATTGCAGGGATATATTCAAAGCTTCGAATAACTCGTAGCAATACATTCAGGATTTTTGAGTTATCTAACTTTGTCAAGATAATTATGGATGAAGATTTGTACTCGTCTTTCAGGAAGATTTTCCCAAAGAAAACAATCCAGGATTTTGAGGGAAATCTTGGTGAGCTCACAATATTTTATTCAACTGACGTCACTAAGATATCCGGAGTTTTTGCTATGCTCGCCAATGAGATGGCTATGCATGAAGTAAGCATTATTGATTCAATGATATGCCACAGGGAGCATGTGATTATTGTCAATGAAAATGACCTGCAAAAGGCATTTTCAGTCGTATTTAATCTCATAAAATAAAACCATGAATCTGGGATAATATAGATGAATAAGCCTCCGACTAATTGATTCATTAAATAGATTATATCAAATAGACCACCCATTCAACCAGAGAGAACTTTATTCGAGATTACACATTTAGGCATGTCACTTAAATCATAGGTTTATATAATATTTCAATGCTACTATGAATATGACAATGAGAAATAAACATGTGGGAATAATCATACTCGTTTTCTCACTTACCATCGGTTTACTGACATACATGTTCAACAGAGCTCTCACAGAGATTGTATCAACATCATGCAGTCACGGTACATCCTGTCCAATGTGGGGCACCATTAAATTTCAGACCAATATCAGTATTGCACTGATGATTTTTATTATGGCAATTGGTTCATATATGGTAATAACAGACTGGACAGATGTTAAAAAAAAGAAAACAACCATCAAGACGAATGGATTATCTGAAGAAGATAAGAGTGTACTTAATCTAATTGTGGAAAAAGACGGATCAATCTTTCAGTCTGAAATTGTCGAAAGTACAGGTCTGTCAAAAGTTAAAGTATCCAGGATTCTTGATAGATTAGAAGGACGAAATATCATATCGAGGCTTAGACGAGGCATGACTAATGTTGTTATCCTCAAACAGGATTAACATTGGATTAAGCTATTGTGAAACTAGTTTCACAACTTGATATTTAAAGGGTTTCATTTTTACGAAATGGAGGTGATTCCATGGAATCAGAAATTGAGGTCAACGGAATGCACTGTTCCAGTTGTGAGGCTTTGTTAAAAGAGGGTCTTATGGAACTGGAAGGAGTAAATAAAGTTGAAATCGTTAAGAAAGATGCAAGGCACATCGTAAGGGTATCATATGATGATACGGTACACATTGGTGATTTCGAGGAAGTAATAAGAAAAAACGGTTTTGAACCATATTAGGAGAGGGTGGATGTTTCCATCTGTATCCTAAAAAGTAGGTGATCGGATGGAAAAAAGGGTATTTTTTTCAGCAGCAGGCGCAACATGTAAGAGCTGCGAGAAATTGATTTCTAAGCAAGCTTTAAAGGTCGATGGGGTAATCGACGCTGATTATGATTTCAAGACGGGAAAAGGGTTTGTAAGATTTGATCCAAAAAAGACTGACACAGGTATAATATTTGAAATGATTAATGAAAAGGGGTATATCTGCAAAAATTCAAAAGAATCATCTTCCCTAAGCCAATATGGGATGATTTTGGTCATATTGGGATTATTGACTGGTGGGTTTTATCTTTACAGCCTATTTGGGGGTGCAACAGTGCAATTAGACCAAGACATAAGTCTTGGATTGCTTTTTGTTATCGGGCTACTTACGGGATTTCACTGTATAGCCATGTGCGGTGGATTTGTAATATCATATACAATCAGCAATAATGATAATAATACAAGCAAAAGAATCAACAGTAAGGACAGTAATGGTAAGCAGAAATCTGATCCACATATGTCCCATATCCTTTATGGTGTTGGTAAGACACTTTCATATACTTTTTTTGGCGCAGTATTTGGTCTTATTGGATCATTATTTATCTTTACGCCAATGATAAGAGGTATTGCAGGAATATTAGCAGGGGCATTTCTCATCCTTTATGGGTTAAAGATATTCTTTCCTCAGATGAAATTTGGATTTTCGCTACCGTCAATAAATATTAAAGGAAGTCATGGCCCTCTAGTGGTAGGATTATTAAATGGTCTCATGATTGCATGCGGTCCGCTCCAGGCTGTATATATCTTGGCTGCTTCAACAGGTAGTATGATAGAAGGAGCTAAGATGCTATTTGTATATGGACTTGGTACTTTACCAGTGATGCTTGGGTTTGGTTATGTGTCAAGCTATGTTTCTGCGAAGATGACTTCCAAGATACTGAAAGCTGCCGGCGTGCTTGTTGTCGTCCTGGGTATCTTTATGATAAATAATGGTCTTGCATTGACAGGTACAGGCTTTGATATAAAGTCATTAAGTGCATCGACTTCAGTCTTCCAGAATAGTGGTTCTGATCTAACTAATCCAAAGGTAGATTCAAGTATCTATCCTGGCATTAAACTTGTCGATGGACATCAGATTATTGAAATGGACGTCCTAAGAACAGGCTGGTCTCCGGATACTTTCACCCTCCAAAAGGATGTGCCAGTTAAATGGGTAATCAATGGTAAAGAAATTACAGGGTGCAATAATGCGATTCAGGTGCCTAAATTGGGACTGGAGTTTGATATAAAACAAGGTATACAAACTATAGAGTTCACTCCTACTCAGTCAGGAGTAATACCATGGAGTTGTTGGATGGGCATGATCCATGGAACTTTTATTGTTAGTGATGGTACAACAACTAGCACAAGTATATCAGATAATATAGATGCAACTCGTCCGAGCAGCGCAACGACACCTATAGAATCCAATTCTCCAAATTCAAACAATCCCGTATCCGCCTCTTGTGGTTGTGGAGGTAGTTGTGGTGGTAGCTGCAGTGGGGAGTGTGGGAGGATATAAATGAGACACTTGGTTATAATGGGTTTATTGTTGGCACTGGCAGGATGTCAAGTTTCGGGTCAAAATGATATTGGAAGTCAAATGGGTATTCCTATTGACAATCAGATGACTGATAGAACAAATATTGAGAATACCCTAGAAACACAGCCAGCTGATGTATCAAATGAAGTGCTGGCTCAATGTCTGACTGAGAAAGGTGTTGTTATGTATGGCACTCTTTGGTGTTCACATTGTAATAACCAAAAATCGATGTTTGGTGATTCCTTCAAATACATAGATTTTATCGATTGCGATCAGGAGAGACAAGTCTGTTCAGATGAAGGGGTGCGTGGCTACCCCACATGGATAATTGCAGGGCGGGCATATTCTGGTGAACAGACATTTGAAAAGCTTAAGCAAGCATCAGGATGTAGATAAATGGAACTGACGGTTATTTAATCCAAAGGTTTTAATCAAATGGTGAAAAGATCAAACAGGAAAAATGAACCTCCTCGGACTGAAGTCCGAGGTATCAAGTAATTAAGCAAAGGAAGTAACTTTTCTTTGTGGCACAAAATTCCAAGCACCTTGAGATTGGGAAATATAATTTTTTATTACATCACCCGTAACATTCC
>JAIPIC010000047.1 GCA_021734865.1 Candidatus Woesearchaeota archaeon
TGTTTGATGATCCATCGACGAAGTCGAGGGGTCCATTTAGTGTATCTTCTTGGTTGCATGTTTACCTCCAACCAAGAAATAAGATAACATACTACTTACAGATATTTATAACTGTGCAATAATTACGGTTTAGAACACACCAGAAAAGACTCCAAAAACTATAAATACATTAGTTATATCAAACCATCTCAGGAGGGGAAACAAATAAATCAAAAATTATTAACGCTTCTGGTATCTTTGCTATTCCTGTCCACACTCGTGGTCGGAGTAGTAATCAGGATGTCAAATTGGGATCGACTTGACAATCAATATCCATTGGGACTTGATCCATATTATTTTCTCAGGCAGAGCAGTGAACTGGAAATGAATGGCAAGATTACAGCCAATGATACTTTAAGATATTATCCAAAGGGATTTGATACATCAAACGAAAATTTGATGGTTTCTCAAATAACAGTATTGCTTTACCGTATAATCAGTACTTTTAATCCAGACATAACAGTGGCCCAAACATTGCTACTTTATCCTGTGATAATGTATGCAATCGGTCAAATCGCCTTTTTTTTATTGGCGGTGGTATTATTCAATAGATGGATTGCACTTGGAGCTTCATTCCTATTTTCAGTACTTCCATCATACTTGTATCGTACAATGGCTGGTTTTGCTGACAAAGAGCCTGTTGGCTTGGCATTATTTTACATAGCTTTATTGTTTATCTCAATAAAAAGCGATAACAAAATATTACGATTCATATTTTTCTGCATAGCTGGTATATCAACTGGTTTGATGGGTCTCTCATGGGGAGGAGTCAGATTTCTATTATTGATAATCCCTCTGTTCTTTATACTGAAATTCCTGACTATGAAAATACAGATTAGTGATGTCTACAATTATTTTGGCTGGATTATATTTTACACTTTCATAATGTCATTAACACCAAGATATGGTGGGCCGATTGGTTTGCTCAGTTCTATCCAAACTGGGATGCCTGTTTTAATCGGCTTATTGATTATTACGTACATTACTTTTGAATATCTTATAAAACAAAATATTATCCCATCATCCTTCACTTGGCTAAAAAGCAAGAGCTCCCTTAAATTTCTGCATAAACTCGATGCCTTGAAATATTGCCTATTGATAGGTTCAATGGTTGTAATTGTTATTGCTATATTCAAATATGATTTATTGATTAACATTTTAGCCCAAGTATTTGAAAACATAATCCATCCGGTTGAGACGGGAAGACTTATGCTCACTGTCGCAGAGAGCCGCCAGCCATATTTTGTGGAATGGCTATCGGACTATAACTGGTTCATATTTGTATTCATGGCAGCAGTAATAATTCATTTTCACAATAACTTTAGTGCTAAAAGCCTTTCTCATATACCCTTAGTAGTTATTTCATTCGCAGTTTTTGGGATATTCTTCTCAAGAATATCCCCCGGATCAATGTTGGATGGTGAAACCATCACAAGCAAAATCATTCTCTTGTCATCCATAATACTGCTTATACTTTACTTCGTGCTGCTTGGTTATAATAAAAAGAAGATAAGCACAACATCCTTGCTTCTGCTTGCCTGGATGGTTCTGAGTCTCATATCAGCACGAGGAGCTATCCGGCTCTTTATAATGGTAGCACCAGTAGTGGCACTTTACACATCTTATCTTGCATCATTGCTTATCAAATACATAATTAAATCAAAAGATAAAGTCTACAAATACTCAGCTATTGGTTTATTTATAATACTCTTTATCCTCCCAGCATACAGCTTTGCAATACAATCTTATGGGAGAGCATCCAGTACAGGTCCTTCATTTAACACCCAATGGCAGGAAGCGATGGAATTCGTACGAACAACACCAGAGGATTCAGTTTTTGCACACTGGTGGGACTACGGATATTGGGTACAGACAGAAGGACAAAGAGCAACAATACTTGATGGTGGGAACTGGATGGGTTATTGGAATCACTTGCTGGCTCGGCATGTTCTTTGTGGCAGAAATTCAACCGAAGCCCTTGAATTTCTTGCAGCACATAATGCTACACATGTGCTGATTATATCAGATGAAATCCGTAAATACACTGCATATTCGTCAATAGGAGCAGACGATAACTATGACATATTCTCTTGGATTGCTACATTTCAGCTTGCCTCAAATAATATAAAATCAGAAAAACCAAAAGATGGTGGCAACACTCGATACACATATCCTTACTATGGTGGCACATATCTCGATGAAGACATTACAGTGAATGGTAAGATATATCCAGCTAATAAAGCTCAAGTAGCTGGTTTTTTGATTATTACTAATGAGAATGAGATCACTCAGGAAATTGATGTTGTCGAAGCCCAGGCCATTATAATCGGAAATGATCGTGTTCAGTTGCCCATCGACTGCATATATAAAGATGACCAGAAGATAATCCTTAACCAGACTGGTCAGAAACTTGGTGGTTGCCTTAAACTCATGCCTAACTACCTGGATGGGAATTATCAGCAACCCTATGGAACGATGATGTACATTTCGAGAAAAGGTTTGAATACAAATTGGGCAAAGATGTACATATTGGATGAAGATCTTCCAGGATTTAAGCTGGCCTATGACGATTCTCCTAAAAACCCTTTATTCTATTATAATGGGAACATATACGGACCGCTGAAAATATGGGAAGTTGAATACCCAAAAGATTTTTCAGTCGACCCAGAAATCATCGAATCGTATCTTGATGATACAAATCCAGAATGGATGAACTTAAGCCAGACATCGCCTTTTGAGGTTAAATAACATACATTTTAACATACATTTGACAAAAAAACCAAAATTGAAAATAGACTAGAATGCATAAAATCAAAAAACCAAAGAAAAACAGAAAAATATACTGGCCTCTAATCGCAGGAATAGCCTTGATTGCAATAGTCTTCTATTTTACGACAAATACACCTACCGTCACAGAACTAAATTATAGCTATGTACCCTATGATAATATAGGGGTAATCTCATTGATTACTGAGTTAGAATACGGGCCTAACATGGACCAAAAGATGCATAATCTGTCAATTGTTGCAGATTTAGTCCCATTGACAGTATTTGTGACATCACATCCAGCAAATGGATCTTTCAGGGCATTAGTAGACACAACTCCTCTGACAGGTATTGGACTTCTCTCTCATTTAAGTGAAGATTTTGAGCTTGCTTCAATGGGCTATGCTGCATTTGACTATTCTAAAATGAGCTATGACTATCAGGAACACTATCAGAGGGAAGTACGAAAGCACTATTACAACATGAATTATACTGTGATTGGGTTCCTCCCGACTAAGTTTTCATTTGATTACAACACGATTCTTGCAACTGAGAATACTAATTACGAGTACATGATTGCGCCGATTGCTTCTAAATCCCCTATTCATGCAAGAGCGCCAGGTGATTTAGTCCTAAGTCTTTTAATATATCCTTTAGTGTATTCATTTGATTCTCTCAACAAAACAGATATGGTTAATGCATTATATATTCCAAGAGAAAATCTCATTTCTGCAAGAGAAACTGGGGAATTGAATCCTCTCATTGATGAGTATAGTCAATGGAAGTTTTCAACATTAAGATCGCAGACAGAATATATGAGGACTATTGAGGAAAGCACAGCGAACATAAATATTGATAAAAATAAAAATAAAGCTTATCTGACTACAACAACAGAACTGCCACAAGCGAGACTTGACATACTCACAACAATAGATATACTAAATATAACAGATAGAAAAAATGCAACAATCAATTTCAAAAAAATTGACAGGGGTTGGGCTGTAATGGTTACAAATGGAACAAATCAATACACTTTAGATATAAAATGAAAGAATTTATTACCCGAAAATCTGAGCCTACAGGTATACAAAGATGAATCTTGTCCTATTGTTATGTTTAATGATTTCATTTATCATATCTTTGCTTATTACGCCTTGGTGGATCAAACGTGCTGCAGGTGCAGGGATAGTAGGTATTGATTTAAATAAAAAGTCCCGTAAAAAAGTTGCTGAAATGGGTGGGATTGCCATTGTGACAGGAGCGATATTCTCTCTGCTCCTTTTTATTGGTCACCTTACTTTCTTCCAGAATGATACTAGTTTCAATATGACCCTTTTGGGTGCCCTAAGCACATTGCTTTTGATATCCGTTGTTGGAATTCTTGATGATATTTTAGGTTGGAAAATAGGCATAAGACAGATGCACAAACCAATTTTGATTGGACTGTGTGCCCTACCTATGGTAATGATTAATTCAGGAAACTCTTTACTTGATCTCCCCCTAATCGGTTCGATTGACATAGGATTATTATACCCTCTTATTGTAATACCCATCGCAATATCTGGTGCTGCAAACGGTTTCAATATGCTTGCCGGTATAAATGGTCTAGAAACAGCAATGGGATTCATAATTATTACGTACCTTAGCCTCGTTATCTGGCTCCAACAGCATCTTCCTCGAGTTGCAATGATTGGGTTTGCATTCAGTTTTGCACTTGCAGCTTTCTACCTATATAACAGATATCCAGCGCGTGTGTTTCCAGGAAACTTAATGACATTCACAACAGGCGCAGTTATCGCAATACTTGCAATACTCGGAAACACTCAAAAGCTTGCGATTTTGCTTTTCGCCCCTTATTTTCTTGAATTCCTTCTTAAATTAATAGGTGGTATGCAGAAACAGAGCTTTCTCAAACCAACAGCGCAATCCCTTGAACTTCCATACAGTAAGATATACAGTATTAACCATCTCATATGTTGGTTCTACAGAACTTTAAAAATAAAAGTAAATGAGAACCTAGTACTTTTTACCATCATTTTCATGGAACTCATGTTGGTTCTGTCTAGCATATTCTTGTTCTAAATTGTTCAATAATATTCTATCCTATTTTGAAAGTATAGAATTCTTAACAGAATTGATATCGTCTATTCTAATCAGATCCATCACTAAACATAGATATAAACCAGGAATAACCAGTAATAATCCATATATTCCAATAAAAGCAGGTAGAACAATTAGACCCATAAGGATTACTATCAACATATACTTATAGGACTTTGATTGGATAATGAAAAGAGAAAACGCAGTAAAATGAGCGAGCACAGTTGCAATTACAACACCAAGAACACCTAACGTTGGAATAAATATGATATCTAATACTATGTTAACTATCATAGCGCTCAACATCGGTTTGACACATTGAGATACATTTTGTTTGCCTATTGCATTTGTATAAAACAGATAATAAACAGAATGGAATACAATACCGACAATTAATACTGTAATATATAAGGTTGCTGAAACATATTTTGGCAGAAAAAGTGCTAGGATATGATCCATTAAGGATACTAAGATAATGCTGATAATCAATGATGACGAGAAAGAGATTCTAATGGACCTGTGTAAAACAGCAGTACCCATTTTGTTGGATAGTTGAGCAGAGCGCGTCAGAAGGAAAAGCGAAATCGAAATAGGCAGAATATGGATGACACTTGAAATGCTTGAAGATATATTATATATTGCCACATCACTGTAAGGATTGAATATCCCCAGAATGGACGAATCAATCCACCCAAGCACCATGAATGATAATCCTATCAACCATACAGGAAAAGCTTGTCCCAGGAAAGCTTTAAATTTTATCTTCCCTTGCAGTCTAAGAACAAATGGATTTGCAAAAAATAGAGTCAATATTGCAGTTATCATTGTTCCAGCTGCATAAGCCATAACTATACCATCAACACCTGAGTTTCTCAGAATAAAAACCAATATCAAAGGAATCATAACAGCATTGAGATTGGATACCTGAAGTAAATTATGTTTATGCCTAGCCTGCAGAATTGCCAGTTCAATCTTGTGCAGTAAATTGAATGGGAATACAATCAGAAGAGGATATAACCAACCAGGTGAAATAACAATACCCAAAATCATCACTACTAAAGATACAGCAAAGTAACCCCATAGAATTGCATTTGCATTTTTTTGTTTTACTATATAAGGTACTAATGCTTGTGGGAGACCCATAAAAAAAATAGTATTTAAGATTCCTATGATCGCTAGACCATAAAAGGCCTGTCCATAATCATTCTGAGTATAATAATTTCCAAGAATCAGAATTATAAGATAAGCACATATTTTTGAGATGATACTCAGGAAGAAATTCTGTATTGTCTCTTTTTTGCCATCTCCCATGATTATGTACATATCCACTGAGTATATAACATTTTCGAACATGAGTAAATATGTAACCAAAAACTATTAATTTAGGGAAATGAGATCAACTTCATGCCAAGATTATTATTCAGCATTCCAATTCATGAAGCAACCGATGTTGCAATCGATCAAATTGATAATTTTAAAAAATACAATCCCGGATGCACAATAATCATCCATATTTCAAAACAGTTCAGAGGTAGAGATCCTAGGCCATCTCTTGAAAGAATCAGTAATGTGATTGTCAATCCTGAACGACACTCCACATCATGGGGTGATGGGAAACTTGTGGATGTTCATATTTCAAATTTCAACTTTGCTGCATCCAAAAGCTCTTTTGACTACGTATGCTTGCATGCAAGTAATGATATGTTCATAAAATCGGGCTTGACTGATTATGTTTCAAAGTATGATTCTGGAATAGCATTAAATAAAACGCACAGATCGGATATGACCAAATACGCGAAAAGAGATAGGATACTTAAGCAAATACTAAAAAATGAAAAAATTATACAGTTTACTGAATCTCAGATTGAGGGTACTTTTTATTCAACAGAGTTATTTAAAAAGATATCAGGGAAATTGGAATTATACATTAAGCTTAATCCGTTTTCTTTCCCTAAAACTGGCAGAGGAATAATTGATAGAATTATAATTGGGATTGAAAACTTCTTAAACTTCTACAGACCACAATATAGCAAAGAAGAGTTTTATTTTCAGACACTAGGCATCAAATACTCTCAGGAACGAGCAGAACCATATACTTATTTTCCCAAGAGGAAGTTAACAGAAGACCAGATACTGCCTCTGTCTAAAGATTACTATGCTGTTAAAGGAGTCAAAAGAAGAATTACCGATCCTATAAGGACCTATATCAATTCTCTAGAGTTGACTTGATTAATCTCTCGTACTTTTTGGCTACTATATCCCAACTGAATTTTTCTGCATATTCTCTATTCTTTACACCTAGTTTGATTCTAAGGTCCTTTGAACGGAGTAATTTTTCAATTTTTTTTTCAAAATCGATAATATTTGTTGCTGTTTGTTCAACCAGAAATTCAGTATTATTGCCAGCAACTGATGCAAGCCTACCTGTTTTGAATGATACAAAGGGTTTGCCACATGCCATGCATTCAAGTAATGCTAGAGAATCACCCTCATACCTGCTAGGGAAAATACAAATATCACTTGATTGGATGATCTCCTCAATTTTTTCGTAACCAATACCAAGTTTTGAACAATCAAGGAAAAAATACCCCTGTTCTTTATTGGAATCTGATGCATCTCTGATTTTTTTGAATATCTTCTGAAATAGATCATATCCCTTCTTGAAATTCCTTCCACCCATATAAAGAACGACTACCTTATGGAAAGGAATATTATATTTCTTACGAAGAGATTTTTTTTTTGCCATAGCAGAGAATTTAGCTAAATTAACTCCATTGTTTATAATTTGTGAATTATACCCATAAACTTGCTTAACTTCTAATTGACACCGTATAGAAACAGATACATTAACTGATCCTATACCCAATAGGAATTCATAAAAAATCCCTTTCCAGAATAGACCCTTACCTAATGCACTTTTTACACCAGCATAGGTACCATGATATACATGTATTCTTTTCTTATGGAACAGATTTTGGCTTATCAAAACCAATGGATGATTATCTCCATTGGTGATGTACAAATCATAACCATTTCCTGGCAATAATGGCCAAGCAAAAAATTTTATCTCAAATGGTAGTCTTTGAGCTAATTCTAGCCACATATTCTCTATTCCACCCTTAAATATACTCCGGTTGGGTATATTTCGACATATAACTGCTATTCGCATAAAAATAACCTGTAAAAAGGATTTAAAATAAGTCTATGGATTGCAAAGTCAACTTTTAGTCTAAATTTAGTCTTTTTAAGACCAAACCTATCTTTCAAAAATATATAATGCTTATCCAATAAATAATTATTATTTCTAATAGCCCATAATTCATACCAAATCCGGGTACTTTTATAAGACCCACCTTTGCTTCTTGGTAAGTGATTACATCTAGTGTGCGGACAAAATACAACCTTGAAACCAGCACGGATACACTGGATGAAAAAATCGGTCTCAAATCTGTATCCGCTTCCTATAAAATTCTCATCAAATTTGCATTTTTCAAAAATACTTTTCTTGGCCAAAAAACAAGCCTGTAGAGATATACATTCAATATCTTCTATCATCCTGCGTGACTCAATTTCTGAAATTGGTTCGAACAGATATTTAGGGGGATTGACCTTACATTTTCTTGCACCCATCCAAATACGTCTCCCACCGATAATATCAGCTTTAGAACTTTTCATATGTTGCATTAGCAGAGAAATGTGGTCATCAGAAAGTACAACATCATCTTCACCAAAAAATATGTACTTACCCCTAGCCATACTCACTCCCAGATTAAAATTATAATGAATACCCTTATTGACCTCATTCTTATGATATATGCATTCAATTTTGTCATTCTTTTTGATCATTGATTCTACTATATTTTTGGTGTCATCAGTAGAATTGTCATCAATCACAATCAATTGTCTGACATCCTTTTGCTTAAGATATATAGGTAAAGTTTTCTTAAGTTCACTAGCTCGATTATATGTGGGAATAATTATTGAGATCAATTTCTAACTTCCCTCCACACAGAAGTAATATCTCGACGATTTTTTATATTCCTATAAGCCATATACCAGCAATACTTTGTCAAAAAGAAATAAGGAATAAGATATAATAATTCAATAAAAGACAATTTTGAGATTATCGACTCCACTTTTTTATCCTTTCTTTTAGGGCTCAATTGAAATTTGCCTGTATAAATCCTAATCTTTTGGTTCAAGTAATCAGATAATCTTGTTGGAAAGGATACATACACTTTTGCATCCGGTTCATAAGCAATCTTGCACTCCGTTGAAAGAAAATCATCTTCATTAATTATGTCAATAGGAAGTGAGACAATCTTTCTTTTGATCATATAAAGATAACCTGTCACAGAACGTGTAGTTGCAAATCTGTATGGAAAAGTGGCCATAAAATTAACAAAACCTTTCCCACGGACAGCCACTGCTTTGCCAGTTATTAAATTCACTTTTGGATAGGACTTTGAAGCATACCAAAGACAAGAAATACTGTCTCTGTCCAAAATAACATCACCATCCGTAAATACAATCCATTCAGTTTTTGCCTTCTGATTAATTAGATTCCATGCAGATGGTTTGCCTTTCCTTTCATGCTCGATCAACAGAGTCACATTCTTATTTTTCTTAGACAACTCTCTCACAATTGGAACCGTTCGATCAGTACATCCTGATGCTACGACCAAAATTTCCAGATTAATATTTTTAGGCAGGTTTTGTTCAAGGACGCTCAATACAGTCTGAGCAATAGAATCTTCTTCGTTATAAACTGGTATCCCTACTGTAATTAGCATATAATCCCCCCAAGACAAATTAATTATTCTGTTACCAGAAGTTATATATATATATTATTATGTAGTAAAAACATGAAAATTGTACATATCTGTCCTTTTTTTCATCCAGTGATCGGCGGAATGGAGCGCTTAGTTTATGAGACTGCAAAAAATCAGATTGCACTTGGTCACGATGTATCTGTATTTACGTCTGACTTATCACGCAGATCCAGGATTGATATTAAAGAGGAAATCATTGACGGAATCAAAATCCGTAGATTCAATACCTTGTTTAAAATTGGAGAATTTGCAAGTTTCTTTCCTTCAGTATTTGGCGCAATAAATAAATCTGGTGCAGATATATTCCATTATTATTCATACAGGCACCCACTCAACTTTGGTGTATTTTTCTCTAATAAACCATCGATACTAACTGCCTTATGGCCGCAATATCCAAAAGGATTAAGGAATAAAGTAGTTGACATGTCCATCCCTATTTTTGACTGGATGTTTGCAAAGACCATACTTAATAGATTTGATTCAATTATCGCACTAAGCGAAACAGAAGCTAGCTGGCTGCATAAATTAGGAGCAAAAAAAACTAAGGTTATACCGTGTGGATTAAATGAAGAAGCATACCAAAAGACCGGTAAGATCATAAGTAATCAAATCTTCTCGATAGGACGTATCCATCCATCCAAAGGATTCAATCAAATAGTAAAGATTGCCCCAAAATTCCCAAATCTCAATTTTATTATAGCTGGTAAAGGCAAAAAACCAGTCAATAGTCCTACAAATGTGAAGTTTATCGGGCAAATTACAGACAAGGAAAAGACAAAATATATGAGATCAGCCGACATATATCTAAATACTTCACTCCATGAATCTTTCGGAATTGTAGTAGCAGAAGCTATGGCATGCGGTTGCGCAATATTATCTTCAGATGCTGGAGCGCTTCCTGAAACACTAAATGGGAGCGGGATACTCTACATGAGCGGCAACATTGAATCGCTTACAACACAGTTAAATCGGTTGGTTTATGACGAGCAGCTTAAAAAACAAATCAGGATCAAAGCACGAGCACAAGCTGAGGAATATAGATGGTCAAAAGTAATAAAACAAATAGAAAAATTGTACAAGTCACTGCAATAATTACCTCTTTCAATGAGCCCAGTACAGTGGCTAAAGCAGTCAAATCTATTAAAGAATCCATAAAAGAATACTCGAATGAGATTATTGTGGTCGCTCCAGACCAGCCAACACTCTCAGCAGCGAAGATTGACAAAACCATTAAAATCATCCAGGATAATAAAAAGGGAAAACCTGCTGCTCTCAATATGGCCTTTAAGAAAGCCAAGGGGCAGATTCTCATCCTGACTGATGGTGATGTATATACAAAGGATGCTCACTTGCTGTTGGTTCATTTTAAAAACCCGTTGATAGGAGCAGTTACGGGCCGACCTATATCACTTAGTCCAAAAAACACCAAACTTGGTTATTGGAGCCATCTTCTAACTGACGCAGCCCACAAACGACGACTTATAGGGGGATACCTTGACTGTTCAGGTTACCTTTATGCCATCCGCAACACAATATCAATCGTACCTGAAGATGCATTATCAGAAGATGCAGTTATTTCTCAGTTGATATTTAAGTATGGGTATATAATCAGATACGAGCCAAGAGCTACAGCATATGTAAAATATCCAACAACATATAGTGACTGGTTAATCCAAAAAATTCGATCAGCGGGAGGGTATGTCCAAATTAAGAAATATATAAAAAAACCTGTAGTAATGAGGAATATCTCTACTGAAGTTTTTCAAGGAACTACAATTGCATTAGCATATCCAAAAAGACTTGTCGAATTTTGGTGGACATTTTTACTTTTCATTGCAAGAATTCATATGTGGATATTGATATATATTAACCAGAATCGTGATTCTAGAAAAATATGGAAAAGAGTGGAAAGCACGAAATAACTTTTTTATTTATTGAAAATCTCGCTTGCGAGGGTTTCATCGGGATTCAAATACTCCGTACTTTAGTGCGAGATTTTCAATCCCAAAAATTGCCTATGGATTGTGAGCCCTTTAATACGTAGAAAAGCAAAGCTTTTCTTGTACACAAAAATGCTTTACATTTTTATTGTACCCCATGCTTTAGCTTGGGGTCAGGGCGAACGGCAATTTTTGTTATTAGCTTGCTGAATCTTTGCAATAAGATATTCGGCTTCTCTTCCACGTACAGAAGAGATAGCATTAAGACACAAGTCATAATCACTAATTTTATGACATGCCAGCACATCCCTTCCTGCATCAGGATTATAGCCACCATTTACTTTATAAGATTCTCTATTCCACACAATTTCTTCATCGAATGGTGTTCCATCTAAACGTGTTGCTATCCCACCTCCAGCATTAATAATGATGGCTGATGGTATAATATTCCATGCTCCTCCCAATTTCTTAAGATTTCTGCCTTCTACATATACTCTTGTTGATCCATCGACAACATCAACTAATCTTATCCCTGTAGAATCTATTGACCTAAACTGATTGTCACCAAGTGCATCTTTAATAGAATTGTAGTATGCTATCTGATTGAACAATTCTTTGTCGTGTTTTGTATAACCTAAAGGAACTTCAATCAATGGACCTGTAATGTCACGATTTGGCTTTCGTAATCGTCCCCGTTCGATTACACTGACCAAACCTCCATCAGCACTTTTTGATGCTGAATACTTGATCCCATTATGCCTGTCTGCAATTAAGGCTGAGATCCAATCCTTGACTTGGATATCCCCGTCACGATCGGGAAAAACAGCAATATTGACACCATAAGGGAGCTTACCCGAGAAGAAATTAGTTGAACCCTCAAATGGATCAAGAAAAAGAATATATCTCTCAGCACAGTTTTTGTAATCTGAGATAACTTTTCCTTCTGATATGATAGTAGCACCAATACTATTTGCATTTAGGAACTGACCTAACCTATGATGATATTTGTCTTCAATGGCAAGTGTTACATCGCCTTGTTCATTTGATGTAACATGACCATCATGCTTCCTGAGAGATGGAGTTATCTTATCCTCAGCAGTAATTAGTAGATCAGTAATTTCATTAGGTAGCATAAAGTTAGGAAGATTAAATAGTTTAAAAAATTATTCACAAAATATTACTTTGTAGTGATTACACAATAAGCAAATAGACATAAATTATTTGAGCAATATTATAAATATTTCTTTCCAGGTTGTCCACCCATGAGACTTTTTGCGTTGAGCAGTTTTTTAGGTCCGATTTCTGGCGACCCTTCAAGAATCTTTGTAAGGATATTACCCTTATATTCTCTTGTCAAACCACTACCTTCATATCTTTCGGTTCCAAGTCGATTGGCATCTTCGACTGCATCCTGAAAACCTTCTGGATTATCCTTCATCATATACATGAGAATATGCTGAGGTGCAACAAAAGTGCCTTGCATTGCAAAATACTTGCTCGTCTCCTGAGCCCATCTCTCAAGATTATTTTGAGTCAGTGATCTATATGCATCTCTATTGGCGTATGCATGGGGTTTCTCATACATATCCTGATAGAATTTTGCCTTGTTAAGGGCTTCAGCTGCCCTGAACAATGCATTTTCTGCTGGATTTGGCCCTTTGAAATGATAAATATCCGTAGGACCATAATTATCTCCAGGTAATTTTGCCCCACCCAATTGACTTTCTAATCCATCATTTAATACTGGTAATCCCATGAAAATAGGAAATTTTAATTCATATATATATTTTGTTACCACGCCGGGATTAAAAAAATATACCTCAAAATCGAAAAGTTTATATTTCATGAATGTGTTGCATTTACTCTATGGCAGACGAACCAGAATCACTTGAAAATGTAGTTCACGATATCATTAAAAAACATGAAGAAAATAGTGGTGCAGATTTCGAAACACGCTTTGCATTATTTGATGAATACAAAAAACCTAGTAATGGATATGCAGAGGCCGCAAAAGCCCTTGCAACCGATATGGTTTTCAATGCTGACAATGGGGCATACCATGCTGCTACAGGTGTGCTGAATGATCTTGGGATAGGCCATAATGATAAGGTTGGCCAGGAGAACATGGAAAAGATGCTGCAATCATATGCAGAGAGTTTCCTTGGAAAAGCTTTAAATTCCAGATTTGCTGAAATTAAAGACAAATATGATTCTGATGAACTAACTGAAAAACAATACAAAGAGCAGTTGGGCAAATTATTTGCAAAGTATCACGGTGGAAAGCTAAATATCATGGATGAAAAGCTCATCGAGGATTTAGCTGATATGACCAAGACTGAGACTCTGAATTGGCTCAAGGAACAACTTGCAGAGACATCTATCAAAGGATATTCAGGTTGGCTGGATGCAGCGGCAACACGCCCGTTGATAAAAGAGCACGAATTTGTTGAGTGGGCTGATAAAACTAATCCTGTTTATGGAGGCGCACAATTGAAGATAAAGGATGGGAAACACGCGTATCTTAAGGACACAGTTAAGCATGCAGATGATTACAGCAAATTCTTGAATGGTGGAGTTCCAGACGATTATGAGCGTAAAGATGCTGCATGAGTAACATTTATATACCTTCTCTGAAATCTTTGATTAATGGAAAACATCCCACAAGAATCAACAGAACGGCTCAATGAAATCAAGGTCAAGTTAGACAAATTCTCAAAAAAACTACTGGGCAAATTTGATAAGTATGTTTTATCCATATCTCTACTCCCTCCTGCAAAACCACAGGATGGTCAGCCAGAAGTTGATCCGAATCAGATTAATTTGTTAATCCTTGTTGATGATTCTGACAGTATGAAACTTTCAAAGGCTGAATTAAAAAATAAACTTCAGAAAGTGACCTCAAAGATGGCTGCTGAAGTTGATAAAAATCTTGCTCCACAAATAATAATTGTAAGTGAACTTTGGCTCTCATGCTATGATGCAAAATATGACTTGATTAGGCTCCTTGCAATGTCTGCACCAGTTCATGACAAAGGAATGCTTTCCGCTATCAAAATCTCAGAGATCCACAAAGAGATGGTCTTAAAGAAATTTGAAAAATACATTGTTAGTTATGTTCTATCAGGCTCCCTTATCAGGGGCGAAGCCACTGCAACTTCAGACATCGACGTATTTATTGTCATTGATGATACAGATGTCAAAAAGATGACCCGTGCTGAATTAAAAGACAAATTACGGGCTATTATAATTGGTATGGGTATTGAAGCTGGTGAAATGACTGGAGTCAGGAACAAGCTGAATATTCAGGTATATATTCTAACAGACTTTTGGGATTCTCTCAAGGAAGCAAATCCTATCATATTCACACTACTTAGGGATGGAGTACCATTCTTTGATAGAGGAATCTTCATGCCATGGAAACATCTTCTCAAGATGGGTAAAATCAAGCCATCTCCCGAAGCAATTGACATGTTCATGTCTTCAGGAGAGCAGATGCTTCAGCGAGTCAAATTAAAACTTCGTGAAATAGGAATGGAAGACGTTTATTATTCTATCCTCACACCGAGTCAAGCTGCACTGATGCTTCATGGTACACCACCACCAGCTCCTCGTGAGACAGCAAAGCTCATGCGTGAAATCTTTGTCAAAAAAGAGAAAATGCTAGAGGAAGAATATGTAAGGATCCTTGAAACCAACATCAATATACGAAAAGATTTAGAACATGGGACCCTCAAAGAAATATCCGGAAAAGATGTGGATAAACTCATGAAAGACTCTGAAAAATATTTGAAACGGATACAGACCCTATTCAAACAGATTGAGAGAATCAAAGAGCAGGACAGCGTTGTTACCATTTTTGAGAACACCATGACAATATTGAGAGACATCCTGCGATTTGAAGGCATACAGGATGTAACAGACGATAATATCGTGAATACCTTTGAAAAACAGGTTATTGAACAGGGAAAAGTACCTGAGAAATACAGGCGGGTCGTAAAGGCGGTAATGAAAGCCAAAAAAGACTATGACAATAAAAAAATAACCAAAGCTGAGATAGAGACCGCAAGACGGGATTCCAAGAGGCTCACAAGATATTGTGTAGAATACATGGAAAGAAAGCGAGGACGGGATCTTGAGAAGGTAAAGATCAGAGTCAAACACGGAGACAAATTTGGCGAAGTCATGATACTTGGAGATGATGTTTATATCATACACGACCTTGATAACGAGTCAACCACACTGTCGAAAGGTGTACTTAATAAATCAGGCAAAATAACTAAGATAACACAAGGGACCATTGAGGAGCTAGAGAAGAAGCTGGCAAACATGAAGATGCCAAAGAAAACCTTCCTTAAGCAGCATATCTTTGAGGACCTGAAGAAAATCTTTGGACAGGATGTTGAGATATTATTATATTAACTGTATGACTCATATCAAACTAATATTTTTGCTAACTTTTTTAAACACATCTTGTTTTCTATTCATTTTTGCGAGGGTTGCAGAGTCTGGCCAAATGCGCAGGACTTAAGATCCTGTCTCTTAGTGAGTCCGGGGGTTCGAATCCCCTCCCTCGCATTACTAATCTTTCTTTTTATGTCGATAAAAATCTTAGAATTGATAATCATGCGCACGTTTTTGACACTAATCATACGCATAAGCCGATTGAATTTAGCAATTCGAAGCTGTTCTTTGAATGGGTAAAAACAAAAAGTTCAGTGATTCCCTGCATCAACTCCTCCTGATCCTTATACACAACAGTCCCTCCACATTCTTTGCATTTCATACTATAATATATGGTAAAACATATATATAAATTTAACTAAAAAAACGGGTGTGGGACATAAACAAATAATCAATCTTTAATGATAATTACAAATGCTCTTTTCCCAATATCTTTTTTCTGAACAAGAATCTTCGCACCGTTTCCATGCGGAACAACTTTTCTTTCAAATATTTCTTGAACATTT
>JAIPIC010000048.1 GCA_021734865.1 Candidatus Woesearchaeota archaeon
GCAAACAGCATGATCAAAAGAGGAATGGGTGAAACATTAAGGGGTTGTACCGTCTGGCAACAAGCCAGACATTTCTACGCAAAATGTTTTACACATAATATGCTAATGAGGTGTTCAAAGTGAAACTTGCAAACGAGCCGTGTCAGGCCTTAGAGTCGTTATGATTTGTGCTAAGAGTACATTGCGTATATTAGACAAGTGGTAAGGATTAACTGAAAATTGGAATAAACTTAAAGAATACAAGATGATAGCCTTGTAATCGCCTTATTTTTTTTCTTATAACCAAGGAACTGCACTAATTTTTAATAGTATGCTTTTGTCACTTAATTAGCATACAAGTATGCTTATTATAGAAATCTATTTAAATAATATTATAAATCAGGGTTTATGATAAGAAAACTCGTTAAGCATGGTAGCACCACCTTAATAACTTCCTTGCCAACAAAGTGGACAAAAAGTATGGGTCTGAAGAAAGGCGGTGAAATAAACATTGAGGTTAAAGGGAACCATCTAATCATATCTCCAACGGACAATTTTAAAGAACCAAAAAGGATGACTCTTGACTTAAGAGGATTTGAATCTGATTTTGTTGACTTCATTCTGCCAATACCTCATAAGATTGGATATGATGAAGTTGAAGTTCTGTTCGATGATATTGCTATATCACGTAGATGTCAGAAGAAAATTAATGAGATGCTCCTTGGCTATGAGATTACTGAACAATCCAGTAGCAGACTGCTCATACAGAATATATCAGAATCATTCAATTTTGATCCATTATTAAAGAGACTTTATATGATAACTTTGACATTTTGTAAGGAAATTTACACGGCTCTTGAGAATGGAAATGATCTATCCGGGTTGCTTAGTCTGGAAGAAACAGTAAATAAGATATCAAATATATGTGAACGAGTGCTTAGTACTGGTGATCATAAAGACAAAGTTCAGTTCCTTTACCTTATTGTATGGAATCTTGAGTCCATTTGTGACCACTTCCGAGATATTTGTATCTATATAACTGATAATAAGATTAAGGTTTCTGAAAGTACTCGAGGTTATCTTGATAGACTTACCAAGTTATTGGATCATTATTTTAAGATATCCTATCGTTTTGATCTCTTAGAAATTAAGACTATCCGAAAAAGTGTCCGTTCCATACGAAAAGATATAACAGTAAGTATTCTAAAATCAAAAGGGGAAACTCCTATTTTGGTTGATATACTTGGAGCTTCACAGAGGATCGAAGATGGTCTTGCTGCTACTGCATCTGCATTTCATTTCTAATGGATATATGAAATTATTTTTTGGTTTTCAAATTTGTTTTTGTAATATTTATATCTGTGATTATTCGAAATGATCTAAAGTTAAAAATGAGGGGAAAAATCAAAACATTTTTAAAACAAATCCCATTCTAAAACCTGTTAAAATGCCATCCAATAAGCAGACAATCGGATTGACGGAACCAGTTACATTAAAGGGCAGTAAGTCTAGTGTAAGATGTCTTGCACGCATAGACACAGGTGCTGTCAGGAGTTCAATGGATGTTTCACTTGCATCTGAGCTAGGACTTGGTCCAGTCATATATACAAAATTAATCAAGTCTGCCAATGGTAGCTCAGTTAGACCAGTAGTACACGGTCAACTTGTATTGGCCAAAAGGAAGATGGAAGGTACTTTCACACTTACGGATAGGTCACACCTAAGATTCAAGGTCCTTATCGGACAGAATATACTAATTGACAACGGATTTTTGATTGATCCAGATAAGAAGATGACAGTAAAAACAGAGGATGAAAAATGAAGAGCGCAATTATAAGTCTTGGCAGCGGGTCAAGCATGATGACTTTAAATGAGATGGAAAAATACTTCGATGAAGTAGAACACCTTGATATTAGGAATATTGATATTGAAATGAACTCTTCTTCGTGTGAAATTTTGTACAATAATGAACCTATCCAAAGATATGACTGCATTTATGCTAAAGGTTCATTTAGATATGCTGCCCTACTACAGACGATAACATCAACCTTAAACAGTTCAGCATATATGCCAATAAGACCTTTTGCATTTGAGATCGGACATGACAAACTACTGACTCAGCTTTTGCTACAGCAGCAAAATATTCCTATGCCAGCAACGTATTTATCATCTACTGTGACTGCTGCTAAGAAGATATTAAAAAGGCTTAATTTCCCTATAATCATGAAGTTTCCTCATGGGACTCAAGGCAAAGGTGTAATGTTTGCAGAATCTATTGCTAGTGCAAATTCAATCCTTGATGCTCTGCAGGCACTTAAACAACCCTTCATCCTACAAGAGTATGTCGACACTGATGGTGTTGACATGAGACTAATTGTTGTCGGAGATAAGGTGGTCGCTGCGATGAAAAGAATTGCTGGAGCTGATGACAAAAGGGCAAATATCCATGCTGGTGGCAGGGGTGAAGCGTTTTCTCCAGATAGTATCACTAAAAAGATTGCTATCAAAGCTGCCAAAGCTATGGGATGTGATATCTGTGCTGTAGATATACTTGAAAGTCCAAAGGGTCCGCTTGTAATCGAGATAAATCTATCTCCTGGTTTACAGGGGATAACTGCTGCGACGAAGATAAATGTGGCTGATCACATTGCAAAGTATCTTGCTGAGAAAGCAAAAGAGCTGGTTGATATGAAAAAGTCAACAACATCAGAAAAGATACTTGAAGATCTTGATACAGGAAATGGTCATTCTACAAAGGAAATACTTTCACAGATTGATTTCAGAGGAGAAAGGATGCTTCTACCTAAGGTAATCACCAAGATAACCGGATTCAATGAGGAAGACGAGTATTGCATTAGGTGCAAGAAAGGAAAGGTTTCTATAAAGAAATTTGATATCTGAGGACTTTTGTAATTGACAATATGCACAACTTTCCTTTTACATTAATTTAAATAGTATATACATACGGTTATTAATTGGGAAAAATAAGGATTTCAATACAGATGCTTCAGGAGTCATTCCCATCGGGACTTTAAAGTTTGTGGTTGCAGGAATAATTGCAATTGGCATGAACTGTGCAGATTCATTCTTGAATCGCTACTTTAATTATGTGACCATTTAATAAGAATAAACCTACAAACAAAAAGGGTAAAGTCAAATTAAGTGGGTTAAATGGTTCTTCTTTGTAAAAAGCAAAATTTATCGACGGAGAAACACAACGATGAATCCTTTTTGCAAAGAAGAATTTACTGTAAATAGAGTAATTTACAGTCCAAAAATCTGCTTTGCATATATTTGTTACCCAAACCCACGTTAGTTGACTTTACCAACAATTAGGAACATTTAAATATTCAAGACTAATTATTTAAGTATCTTACTATTTGGAGGTAAAAAATGTCTAATTTATCAAATGAGGAAATCGAAATACAATTTGAAGAGCTTATTGAAGCATTAAATGCAATGGATATTGAAAAGTGGTCCTCATTTTATAGTGATAATATGTTATCAGCTATTGCAGGAACAGATTTCTTTGATTCAAAAACCAATTTTGTTGATGCAATATCAAAAAATTTTGAAGCAAGATCAAATCAAAATATTGAAAGCCAGACTAAAAGCATTAATACAATTGATTCAAATTTAGCATTATTAACAAGTCAAAATAAAGTCAAATTTACATTAAAAGATAATACTACTTTTGATGGAAAACATATCTTTTCACTAATCTGGAAAAAAGAAGATGATGGTTGGAAGATAATTGTATCACATGAATCTTGGTCAAGCGAATAAATTTTTTTATATACTTTGTTTCTTACAGTATGAATGAGATTATATAAGTATATTTGATAGGCATGGAACAACACTTAAGATTAGTTGAATGTATGCTATCGTTTAACACGCAGACATTTGAGATACTCATTATTATATAAATCAGCTAAGTTTCATCTCTTCTGCTCGTTCTTTTTCGATTAGAACTTTAGCAAGGCTAGAAGGGATATTTGCAACATCCTCCTTTTCAAAAGGACCATAAACCTCTAATTCTTCCCCAACAAACCGAGGGACAGAATGAAGGAATCGAATAAACATTTTATCGTTTTCCGAGGGAGTTGAGGTTGAAGAACTTTTAGATACGACTGGTTTCTCACCTTTGAGAGTTGGGGTCAGTATCTCTGATCGTGAAAGCTTGAGATCATCTGTGAGAGCAGACATCAGGCTTTTTTCTTCTGGAAGCATGTTTGTGTTATCTACCATTTCAGGCCCGACTTTTGCAATAAGAAGGGCAAGCAGGCAGATTTTTTTCTCTCTGCGTTCGTATATTTCAGAAATAATCTTTTTAATGTTTACCAGCTGCTTGCCTTCTCGACTGAAAACGTCTTTTACTGCTGCTTTCTTTGTAGTAATATAGTCAACAGTGTCATGATAAAAACTTTCCGGCAACTGCTGTAGCTCGTCGTTCTCTTTCTCTCTTCGGAGATAACCGTAGAGAGTCTCGTATGATAGATTTATATCCTCCATTCCCCGGATAAGAGAGCAAAATTAAATATATAAAGTTATCTCTTCAGATTTATGAAGAGATTAGAATATAATGATGTGAAGTTCATCCAACAGTCTATCGACGAAAAAAGAATACTCAAATGCGTATTTTATGAGCATTTCTTCTTTGATATTAGACCAAAAATCAACTATTCTGTTGAAAAAGGCGTCCTGATCGTCGATGATAAATATGAGAAGAAGATTAGGAAAATGGTCGAGAATGGTATTCGCAATGATCTTAGGTCAATGCGTACTGAGTTTACTGATGCTGGATACCCCGACAAAAAGGTTTATAAGAAAGCGGTTTTCGTTGATAGAGGCTCTGGAATTGGTCTAATAGGTAATGTGGGCTTTGGTATTGTTGATAGAAATACTAATGTGATTGAGGTAAAACCAATTACTGGATGTAACTTGAAATGTATCTACTGTTCTGTCGATGAGGATAAGAGATCTGTAGATTTTGTTGTCGAACCTGATTATCTGGTTGATGAGCTTGGTAAACTCATTGAGATGAAAGATTGTGAAGATATCGATATCCATATCGGTGGGCAGGGCGAGCCTTTAAGGTACAAATATCTGAAATATTTTGTCTCAAAGATATCTAAGAATAAACATGTGAGAAACATTTCCATCGATACAAATGGATTATTGTTAAACACTGAAATGGCTGAGCAGCTTATTGATGCAGGCCTTACTCAGATCAATTTGTCTATCAACTCCCTAAATGATACAAATGCAAGCAGAATCGCAGGTTGTACTCGGAAAATTGATGCTAATTGGATTAAGGATTTGTCTAAAATGTCCGTTAAGCTAGTGTTAGCCCCTGTTTTAATGAAAGGCATAAATGATAGCGATATTGAAGAGATTGTCGAATTTTGCGCAGTAAATGGGATTATATGTGGTATTCAGAATTACCTTTATTATAATGGAGGAAGAAATCCCGCTAAAGAGATCAAATGGGAGGATTTTAGAGGATTGTTACATTCGTGGGAAGATAAATATGATATCAGACTCCTGTTTTCAGAGGGTGATTTCAATATCCATAAGACAATAGCACTTGCAAAACCTTTCAAGAAAGGGGACATTGTGTCAGCATATGTCGTAAGTTTTGGACAGTTTAATGATGAATGGATACTCTCTGCTCAGGGCAGGATAATTAGCGCCAGAGGCAATTTCTCTGTGGGAAGGAGTTACAAAGTAAGAATTATCAGAGATAAGCATAATATATTCATCGGAGAGAAAGTCAGCAGATAAGTATTGGAAGTTTTAGATATGTGGCTATAAAATATGTTGCCATAAAGATTTTTCTTAATAATGTTATAGAAGAAATTAAAAGAAAAAAAAAGAAAAGCGGTCTTATTCGACCTTACTTACTGAGATGTCAGACAAAGTTGTACCGCTGACTTCGACTTCTGTTCCGGTTAACTTGCTTGAGTATGTCATATACTGAGCAAGAACTCTTGCAGCTCGTCGTGTGTCTGTGCCGCTGTATCCAGCTACTAGAAGAGCTGTCTTACCGCCGCTTTCGTACATCTTGATCTTTGCTTTGCCTTCTTCGAAACCTTCAGCACAGTTCTCAGGGTTGCCCATGACTTCCATAGCTGCTGTGTTTACACATGGTCCGCCAACAATGATTGCGTTTTCTTCCCATAGAGTGTATTCAGTGTCCAGCTTAGGTACTGTGACTGGCATTTGGCTCAAGGTGTAGGTTGCTCCAGCTTCTTCGCCACTTTGTGTTGTTGTAGCTCCTGCTGTCATATAAACAACCATTTGAGTCTGATCTTCTGGGTATGTGAAAGCCAGAGTATCAGGTCCGCTTGTGTCACCGCTTTGGTCAAATGTCATTCCATAAAGGCTTACTCCTGCACTGTCATCAGAGTCCCCAACAGTAGCCATAATTGACGCAAATGCTGAGTCATAGATACCACTTATATCAAGTTCGCTTCCGCTTGCTGAGATATTTATGTACAGTGTCTCTGCTGCGCTTGTTGCATCAAGATCTTCGGTTGTAAGAACCAAAGCAGCTGCATCAAGTCCGATGGTCAATCCAGCCTTGGTGTACAGAGCAACTTCATCAGAAGCAACATCTCCGTCGCCATTCAGGTCAACTGCAAGCAGTTTGTTGGTTGCGTCAACATATACAGTATATGATTTTGCACCAACAGTCAGGGTTGCTGTAGCTGGTGAACCAGAATAGGTTACAGTTACATCGTCTCCTGTTGCCAGGTTCCTGAAGGTCAGTTCATTGTCATTCGTTGATATTGACTTAAACTGCATCAGAGTTGTTGTCTTAGATGCTGCATCTGACAAGAAGAACTTGTCTTCATCCCCGATTGGGAAGGTTGTTGAAGCAGCTGACTCTACATAGAACAGGTCGTCAGAACCGTCACCGTTAGCAACAGTTGTTGCACCTGAAGCATAGAATGCTGGTACTTTAACTTCATTGCCATCAGAGTTAGGGAAGGTCAATTGGTACTCGTCATCTCCCTTGTTCTTGAAGGTCAATTCATCAGTGATGCTCTCTGAAACTCCTGCAAGAGTTACGTCGAATCCGCCAAGGAATACCTGACCGTCTTCATCCTCTGTCTCAGATAGCTTGCCTCCAACTCCGACATATTTATCTTCGTTTGGCCACCATCCAACATCAATGGATTGAATCTTTGCATCTACGTTTGTTGTGTGAGTTCCTTTAATCCTTACATAGACATCATTGATGGAGTCTGTTCCAACAGTGTATCCAGCATAGAAGTTGTTGTCTGTGATGTCATCATCCTGTAGGATAACTTTTGATGCACCAACATAGAACTCAACAATGTCTGGCATGGTCTGTCCTGTAGGGAATACGTCCTTGATTCCGATTTCTGTACCGTCGTCAAGTGATTCTGTATCTCCTGCTTCCAGAGAATCAGTTACCTGTCCGTTGACTTTCAGCTTTGTAGCTGCATTACCGCCTGCACCGCATGATTCGCATACAGCCAGAACAGTAATTTCATAGTCTTTACCAGCTACTGTGTAGGTCTTTGTCTCACCGACATCAAGTGTGTCTGATGCTGCTCCGCCAAGCATTTCGATTGTCAGATCATTTGTTGCTAATGTTGAATCAACAATCTCATACTCATTTCCAAGCATGGTGATCTTCTTGTTGTGCCATCCATCAAGGTCTGTATCTTGATCTGTAAGAGATTCTTCAGCTGCTGTAGGGAATTCAACCGTATATATATACGCTTCTCCGCTATCAGCTGTGCTTGCTGTTGAAGCTTGTTCAAAAAGCAGATAGTATCCAGGAACATCTTCCATATCTCCCTCAGCATCAGGATCTACTGTGTAGTATACAGATGCATTATTAGGTACTTTCAGATATTCATTGTAGCTGTATGAACCTTCTTTATTTTTGAAAGTTCCACCTGCAAGTGCTTGCAATTCATCACTACCGATTTTTGTAATACCGATTGTGTTGATTGCTTCTTCAAGCTCAATGAAGTTGCTTGACTTATCTAGCCTGTATGCATCTCCTTCTACTGTTGCAGCTCCTCCTGCGGAACTAACATCAGCTTTCTTTTTCATTGCATACTGCAGAGAAGCACCAATGTTGATTGCCCCAACGACATCTACGACCATTGCATCTTTTCCAACAACAATATTTGTGTTTGTTTTACCATTATCAACAAATGGTGCTGGATAAGAGCTTAGGTCTGCTGCCATTGCTCCCAGAATAGTAGCTCCAAGCATTGTAGCTCCTGTTCCTAAAGCAATGATCTTCTTAATTGCTCTTTTCACTTTCATTTAAACACCTCCGTGTTTTTTCCGAATCTTTACTGAGTAAAGATCGCAAGTCTTCAGGAAAATTTTTTGTTTTATAAAGTTATCCTTATACCCCTAAAAATGGGATAAAAACGATAATTTTCCCGTCGTTATAGAACCGCACAAGCGGTCCTAATAAGTGCTTAAAGAGGGTCACTCATTTATAAAGTTTTCGCAATCTCAGTGATAGCATAGCAGATAAACAATAACCCTATCTTGTAATAGCCCATAAACAGCGACTTCAGAAGCATTGTTACTGGACAATGACAAATGCCAAAATGGGCTTATTTTTGGCTTATCAGAAATGAGCTCTCCGACGGGGGAGGTATTTCAAAAAAGGCCAAGATTAATTGATGTGAATCATATACACTTTAAGACTACACCTAGCCTTAAAAAAGATAGGTATTGAAACGCATAATAAAAATGTAGCTCAGAACATAATCAAGCCCTGACGTACCAGTCAATGCAGGATAGTTGTATCTAGAGACCTCATGAATGGAATCAGTTCCATCTTGCTGATGGTAATTTAAAACAGCGATACCATAGATGCTAGGTGAGAAATCAGTGAGTGATGCATTAATCATGATATGAGTCTGGTTGATTATTGATCTTACATGCGGTATTTCCATACATCCCTGTACTACTGCAGGGCTTTCAATATTTGGGACAACAAAGCTGATTACAGCTGACAGAAAGTGGCCTGTGTGATTGATGTCAACTGATTGTATAATGTCTAGGCTCTCGTTTGCACAAACCAATGTTTCATTGAGCAGCCGTACTGTAAAATCTAGATTCTGTTGTTCAGTTTGACTTGTCACAATTATTTTGTCGACAGGGAGGTTATTGTGAGTAATGTCGACTGTGTACGGTTCATTAGCAGGGATCCTGTATATCGATTTGACTTGGATATATGGGTTCTCAGGAATAGCCCCCTTAAATAGCAGGGGACTGCTGCCTTTCATAAGCATAGGACTACCACCCTTTAAGATTAAAGGACTGGATCCGCAAGATTGTACCTCTGAAGGTTTGCCATCATCAGTCAGGCAGTCGTTTAGGTCTGTGCATGTGCGTGTACCACATGACCCACTGCTCCAAGCTGAGCAATTCCAGTCAGCAATGCACTGAGATTGCTGTTTGACTGCGGAATCTGTCAGTCCGGTTATTATGAAATGATCTCCATAATCATAACATGTGTGCCCGTCAACAGTGATGTTGTTGCATTCAATGAACTGTTCATCTGTTGCTGAACAGCTATGGTTTATCTTAGATATATCGTGGATGACAGCTTCCTTGATACATACACTAATAACTGAATTATTAAGGTTCTCGATAGTGACTTGTTTTTGGATTCCATTTAGACCGTTTACAATTATATAGCCTAGATTAGCCTGGTCGATACCCGTAGTTCGGTTAAGGGATGCTGTAGCAGATGCATTGATTAAGTTGTATTGAATAGATATATTGGCAAGATTGAGTGATTGAGTTGTAAAATTCCTACTGAAATTTATGATTGTCCTATTTGATAAGTTTACCAATACCTGTGCAGTGGTGTTTATTGTTTCATTAAAACCATAACTGTTGTTTAAATCAACAACTGTGATAGAGATATTCCCGGTTGTGTTTATAGAGGAAGCATTCCCAGTTATACTGTCTAAGCTATCCATAACCCCATCGTTGTCATCATAGATGTCAGGTATATTATCGGCATCTGAATCCTGCATATCAATTATCGTTACATTATATAGATAGTACGTAGTCTTAGTAGAATCATTTGCAGTTATGTTAATTGTATAGCTACCCTGGTCGGATGTGTTTGTCTGCCATACAAAATAAGGGTCAATATAACTTAAGCGGTTGGGACATTGTAAATACCGTGTTGTATTATTTTGCGTCTGTCTGGTCAGGAGTTCTCCTCTTAAAGTTATTGGCTGACCGTCCGGGTCATAGGCAGATACATTAAGATATAAGGTCATGGTCTCATTAATTTCCTTTGTGTTAATACGATATACAGGAAATGAATATGTCAGGTTAACAAGACTTGATGTATTATTGGTTGTATTGGAAGAGTTATTTGATGAATTACCCGATGAACCATAGTATGTAATATTGAGGATTCGTCTGTAGATTCCGGATGATTGGTTGATACCTGAATTGTTCGTATTATCATCTGAATCATTATTGGACAAATTTAAGACAATTGTTGCGTTAATTAATATTATTGACGAGGAGCTTGAATTCTGATATGATACATTGAATATTTCGTCGATAAAATTAATGATGACACTTTGGTTTAATGTCAGACTTTGGTTCCTCAAGATGTGATATTTAAGAATCTGGTGGAACACTGGATGCTTATCAAGTACTGTAAAACTGAGATTATAGATCTTTGATCTGTTAACAATTCCATCTGAGGATGTCAGATTGATTGTCTGTGATGCACTGTAATTGCCTGAGGAAGTTATATTTAAAATAAAATTAGCGAAAGATCCAGACTGATTTAATTTTTGTGCTGTTATCGCATACGTGGTCACATTGAAAGTACTATTACCAATGCTCTGTTCACGAGTCCGATTACATATCACTTTATTAGTGCTATTGATTGTTAGAGTTGACTGGTTTGAGCACGACAAAAATAAAGTTATGTTATCAAAATCATTGTCACCTAGAGTTATGATGATAGATGTGCTGTTTTCCTGCAGCGTAAGATTTGTGATATTGGATGACCAAAAAGGTGGATCATTGGAATCATTGACCCTTAAACTCCAGTTATATGTTGCTGCGCTGTGGGAATCATTGATCAAAATGGTTATATTATATATACCAACGCTGGTGAAATTCCCCTTGAAAGTGTAATTTGCTGTATGATAAGTGTCCATCCCAACCTGACTGGATGAAAGGTATGTTCTGTTTGTCTGATTTGTAATCAGCTCAAGAACAGGTCGTCCGTTAAGGAGCCATTTTATCCGGATTGTCTCATTCTCGGGATCATAAAATTCTGCTGTGAAAGTCAGGTTTTCAGGCTCTGTTATTGAATAATTGGCAGTAGCATTAGTCGTGATAATAAGAGTATTATTATTCGTAAGATATGTGCTTTTAAACTGAGGTGGTTCATTGATAACAGTTAAAAGCCAAGTCGATGAGATCTGGCTATAGTAATCAGAGGCCATTGCAGTCAAGTTGTAAATCCCATATTCAAACGACCTATTTAGTGAGTTATTTGCTGAGGAATTGCCAGATATTTTTGTGCTGTTGAGCCACCATCCAATATATAATGTCTGTTGGTGGGAGTTCTCCAGCGAGATGTTAAATTTCTGATACGAGCGAATCCCCAGCGAAATATTTATCGGTCTGTCATTTATCGGTCTGTCAGAATTATTAGAGTTAGCAGGAAAAGTTGACGTAATGTTTATCGGAGTCTTGTTAAATCTGACAAAGATATTAAGTGGATCTGATTGCTTGTTGTTATGGTCAGTCAGCTGGATCCTAATAGTTGCATTCTTAAAGTTCGTAAATCTATTGAGTGTCCTTGATTGGGAAACATTGATTTCTGAAAGCAATACGGTATAATTAAGGGTGAAATTATAGAATGATCCGCTCATATTATAGTCAGTATTGTTTATTGTTGCAACTGCCTTTGCAACCACTTTGTTTGTTGATATAATCAACGAAATATTAGGTTCAGCTAACACAGAATTATTCAGAGATAAGTTATGTGATGGTCGAGGGGTACTTTGGTCAATGCTGAGAATCGACTTTAGCACATCGAGGCGGGGAAATACAAGACCATTTTTCGTGTCAGTGACATTTTTCCCATTAGCTTTTAGGATATTTCTTACTGTTGAATATGATGGGTTCTGCCTGTAGTACTTTTTATAAGCATCTATGAGCAATACTGCAGCAGCAGCAACATGGGGTGCTGCCTGGCTTGTGCCAGATATGGAATTGAATCCCGATGATTGGCAATGCTCACATGATCCAGTCGGCACTGTACTGGTTATTGAACTGCCTGGTGCGAGTAAATCAAGTTGTGAGTTGGAATTTGTGTATGCTGTAACTACATCTGAGCTGTCCACAGCTCCGACCGATATCACTTTTGACCCGCAGGCAGGTGTGCCTATTGAATCATTATGTCCACTATTCCCAGAAGAAGCAACAACAACAATTCCCTGCGATGCTGCGCTGTTGGCTGCAATTGCGACAAAATTATAGTCACATGTCCCAGTGGTACCGGAACTGCCCCCTAGACTCATCTGTATGACTGAAATATTGTATAGCGCTTTATTACTAACGCACCAATCAATCGCTTCGATAATGTCTGCCCCCATACCCGAACCATTATAAAGCAATGCTTTTACTGCAACAATATTAACACTTGGGTTTTCGGTATAAGCAATACCGTTATACATTGTGTGATTTGAAGCGATGATTCCAGCAACATGCGTTCCATGACCATTATCATCTGATGCGTTATCACTAATCTTTGCACCCTGACAGCCAGCATAACCTGGATAATCAATAAAACATTTCTGTGCAATCACATTCAGGTTTGGATGATTGTAGTCGACTCCTGTATCTATTACACAGACTGACTGACCTGATGATGAGATATTTGTATTATTTTGGATGATCTGAGCAATGCGTTTTGCATTGACCTTCACCTTGCTGTTTAGGAGATGTGCATGGACCTCGAGATCTTCCTGGATGCCATCAATTGTGGGATCAGTTTCCAAAGCCAGTATTTGTGCATCAGTTAGTTCTAATGCTATACCATTAATAGACTCAAGTATTCTTGGTTTTTGTGATTCAGCTCTTTGTGTGGATTGAACCAAACCATCTTTAAGTAAATTCTCAGAGATTTTCTCATTGATTCTATCAGATATCATCTCTGGATTATCTGAGATAGGGCTTTTAAATCTAATTATGACCCTTCTGGTTTCCTGAGCATTAACAGATTGGTTTTCATCAATAACATACTGGTTTCCAGCTTGAACCATGAATGTCAAAGAACCAACAATTAGTGAGAATAAGATAAATGCGATTACCAATCCCTTCTTCATTCTCAATTATGCGGTCTATTGTTCTATATATAGTTTGTGAAGGTAGAGCTCTAATTGAGGATATAATTTCAGAAAAGATCTACGATATTCGTAGTATAAACCCATCACTTTTATAAATATTATTCAATTCCCCTCGATGTTATGATAGTCATGAAATTTGGTGGAAGCTCAGTTGGGAGTGCTGAAGCTATTAAGAAAACTTGTAGTATTGTGATCAATAACATTGAAAAGCAACCTTATGTTGTCGTGTCTGCTCTGTCAGGAATAACTGATCTGCTGATCTCTTCAGCAAAAACAGCCAAGAGTGGTGATATGGAAGCTCTAGGCAAGATAAAGGATACGCATAAGGAAGTAATTTCAGCACTAAATCTTGATCCTAAGATTGTAGATCAGGAGTTGGAAGAACTTGAGACTACTCTAAAAGGTATTGCTTATCTCCATGAATTGACAGATCGCACTATGGATACCATCATGTCATTTGGTGAAAGGTGTTCATCCAAGATTATAGCTGCATACCTTACTGCACAGGGCCATAAGAGCAGTGCATTCACTGGGTGGGATGCAGGCATCATAACTGACTCAGTCCACAAGAATGCAAGTTATCTTGCAGATTCATATGATAGGATTGCCGAAAGGATGAAGAACCTCGATGTTTTACCTGTAATAACTGGATTTATTGCCCACGATGCGGATGGTGAGATCACAACTCTTGGACGAGGTGGAAGCGATCTGACAGCATCAATTATTGGTGTAGGGATAGATGCAGATGAGATCCAAATATGGACGGATGTAGATGGGGTTATGACATGTGATCCAAGGATATGCTCGAATGCACGTACATTGCCAACAATGTCATTTAGAGAAGCTTCTGAATTAGCTTATTTTGGAGCAAAGATATTGCATCCGAAGACCATACAGCCTGCAGTGAAAAAGAACATACCAGTTGTCGTGAAGAACACTTTCAATCCTGAATTTGATGGTACCAGAGTTATCGAATCAAAAGTCAAGGGCAACACAATATCTGGTATTGCGCTCAAAAGAAATGTCACTGTCATTACAATTGTGTCATCAAGGATGCTTGATGCCCATGGGTTCATCTCTAAGATATTTAAGGTCTTTGACGATCTGAAGATTTCTGTGGATATGGTTGCAACAAGCGAGGTGTCTGTCTCAATCACATTGGACGGGGAGAATGGCTGCAGATATGATGTAATAGCTGAGCTCTCAAAACTAGGAGAGGTCAAATGCGAAAGCGATAATGCAATCATATGTGTTGTGGGAGATGGTATAGAGGACAATCCTAGACTTAAGGGAAGGATTATTAATGCAATCACCAGCAATGATATCATAATCAAGATGATCAGTCAGGGTGCTTCAAGTATTAATGTTGGCCTTGTGGTCAAGGGATCAGATGCTGAAAAAGCAGCTAAACTGCTACACGACGAGCTGATTGATAGTGAATAAGATTCTATTATGGTTCAATAATACATTAATGGTACAGTGATACATTAGACCCACCAAGAATACTACATTCGTAACATTTTTTATGAAAAATACAATAATTCGTAAAATTTATATACGAATATTGATTACACAATTAGGGGCATTGAATGGATAATATATGAACCTAAGTGCCAAATATATTTATTAGGGATGTTAATTATGGACCTGACAGATAATAAAATATTAGCGCTCTTAAAAGAGAACAGCAGGATACCTTTCCTGACGATTGCAAAGAAGCTCAGTTTAAGTGAAGGTGCAATCAGGGCAAGGGTCAAGAAATTACGAGAGAAGAACATCATATCAAGATTCACTCTCGACACTACATTCCAGCATAGAGCGCTGGTCAATATTCAGACTGCTTCGCACATCCCAACTTCAGATATCATCTCAGCAATCAAAAAGATTGGAGCAGACAGATTATATGAAGTGACTGGGAAATATACTATCATCGCATTCGTAGGTGCTGAGAATGTTAGTGGTATAAACAGACAGCTTGAGGATATTAGGGCTGTTAAAGGTGTTATTGCTACTGAGACATACACTATTTTATCAGATGGACAGATATGATATAAAGATTATACAAAATTTAATAGTTAAGAGGTAAATATGAGGTATAAAATGAATGTTGCTTTAATTGGATATGGAAAGATGGGAAGAATGATTCATAGCCTTGCGCCTTCACTGGGTGTGGATGTCGTGTCGATCATCGACCCTAATGTAAAAGAACAGAAGTTCAATGATGCAAATGTCTATTCAGGATTATCTGAGGAGACTCTTGCAGATGTTTCTGTCTGCATAGACTTCAGCCACCCGAGCCAAGCTGTGCATAATATCCTAAAAGTACTGGACTTTGGGAAAGACATGGTTGTTGGAACGACAGGATGGTACAAAGAAATGAGCAAGGTTAGCGATGCAGTAGAGGATAGCAATAGAGGCTTAATATGGAGTGGCAACTTCTCAATTGGTGTTAATATCTATTTTGAGGTTTTAAAGCGCGCTTCAATATTGTTTAACAAGTTTGAAGAATATGACCCCTATGTTCTGGAACTTCACCACAACCAGAAAGCAGATTCTCCATCTGGGACTGCTCAGATGATAGGAGATATTCTTATTGATAATATCGACAGGAAGTCAAAATTTATTCAGGAAAGCCTTAATAGAAAGATTGAACCAGAGGAACTACATATTGCAAGCGTAAGGGTCGGTTCAATAACTGGCGAGCATGTGGTTGGTTTTGATAGCGAAGCTGATTCGATAATCATAAAACACAGTGCCAAGACAAGAGCTGGATTTGCAGCAGGCGCATTACATGCTGCAAAATGGATCAATGGCAGGAAAGGATTCTTTTCCATTGAGGACATGATGAAGGATTTGATAGACAAAAGTTGACTGTCAGTCTTCTTTATGTGTAATTAATAAACAGAAATATAACAAAAATTTCCGTTCGCCCTGACCCCAAGCTAAAGCATGGGGTATTAAAGGGCTCACAATCCATAGGCAATTTTTGGTAACAGAAAACTGCACATACGAGTATGGACTCGTGTGAGCAGTTTTTGGAACTGATAATCGCAATTATCAGTACGGAAAAATGGTACATTTTTTGTACAAGAA
>JAIPIC010000049.1 GCA_021734865.1 Candidatus Woesearchaeota archaeon
ATCCAACCGGATTTGTTCTTTTTTACTCCTCTTTTGATGGCAGAATAAATTTTACAGTGGGGACATTTGAACATTGTTTCACCTCAATGCGTGTAAAAGTGAAAGTACTATTTATATGTGTCGATAAATTGACATCATCATAAATAATAACATTTATATATTTTCCAAGAATAAAAAATGTAATGAGAACAATTGTAATTGGGTTGTTAGTAATTTCTGCCTTAGCCATACTTTTTATGTCCAGCTCAAACCACACAGCCTTATCTATGAATCCACAAGAAGACATAACATACAAGCACAACCACACCAGCTATAAACCAACAAGTAAATATTATGAAATTCTTGATAATTCTTCTTTTAATTATGACACAAAAATATCTTAATAATTTTGTGTATGCAGACCAGTCGTTACTCCAAAAATATAATCAAGGTGTACGTTGCAATCCAATCAACCCCTTGTGTTTTTTCTTCTCTGGGAGCTAAAAATTCCACACCACAAGAGTCATACATAAAACATACATCAACCACACAAGATTTTAGAAAATAAAAGACAAAACCTCATTTATTAGACGATAAGTTAGAAAAATATATAAATAACCACACCAAGATAGTCATACATACATAATACAAAATGACTAAGAAGATACAAACCCTGAATGTCAGGATGCCGGGGCCCGTCATCCTTTGGATTGATTCATTGGTCGAAGAGGGGGCGTATTCCAGTCGATCTGAGGCTATTAGGGATATGCTACGCGAACGTCTGAGGATTTAAAGTGCTTGACCAGATTATTTCTATCAGGGTTCCAGAATCTCTAGTGAAGAAGCTCGAGAAGCTCGCAGAATCTGAGGATTACATGGATGTAAGTGAGGCTGTCAGAAGCATCCTCAGATCTAAATGGAAAGACCAAGAGGGTCTGACACAGCACCATATTGAACAGCTCAGAAAAGAGATCAATGAACTTGTCGGAAAGATGGGGGTCAAAAAATGAGACCTACAAGAACCCTCATCTATATATGCGCACTGTTGATACTCATAATATTTACGCAAAGCGCACAACACATCGGACATTCTGATAGTTTTGAAGCGAAGATCACGCAGGGAGAAGCGAAAATCAACAAGCCGGTAAAATGGACTTTGGAGTCAGTGCAGGGGTATCCGCTTGAAGTCCCAAAGGACGCTACAAATGTCGAGATGTTTGTCGATGGTGTGAAGACAGTTTATCAAACATCGACGATCCAGACGATAGATACGCACAACCAGAAAACGCTTGTGCAGACTGAAGTGCAAGATGAACCTTCAACAGGTCAGCTGTCAGGACAGGTGATAATAACTTATGAAACTCCCGCACCAGTATTCAAGGAAAAAAAGGAGAAGAACCCTAACACTTTCAAGACAATCTCGGTCTTATCAGACCACCACTATGAAAACGTGTCTGCGTCAACTGATATCGATGAAACTGACATCAAAGCCCACTTATTCCATGTCATTGACGGCATAAGGGTCGATGTGACATATGACCATTCTTATAATGTGACATATATCGACAGTGATGGCAACGGGATATTTGACAGGATAGACTGGACAATTCCTCACATGTCAGACCAGTATTTTGAGGTAGGTATCGCTACAGTCAACACGAATAAGTCAACATACCTGGCTGGTGAACAAGCACTCATCATGATGGCTGTGCTGGACAACGAGGGCTATATGGTTCCTGATGCTGATGTTAAACTGACCATCCTAAAGCCAGATGGTACAGATGATGAGTTTTATACGGACAGAGGCACTATCGTCGAGAAGGAAAAGGGCATCTACCATGCTGTCTATGATAAGCTTGATCTTGAAGGGGAATACCTCCTTAATGTGGAAGCGGTCGGTGAAGGGGTCGATAATGTAATGGCATCTCAGTTTATGGTCAGAAGCGACAATGAATTTGATATAATCAGGACTGCCCCAATGTCAGTAGATCCATGGACTGGGATGTTTGAATCCAAAATAAAAGTCGTGATAATTAATTCGACCGGCCCGTCGGGCGAAGCTCCCCCGATAACTGCTTTTGATCTTTATGAGAAGGTGCCTGGAGAAATAAGCGTGAGCAACTTTGGTGACGCAGAACTTACATCAGTCAATGGCTCATGGATATTGAAATGGACAGGACTAGAAAACAACAGCGAAGTCAGCTATTTCGCACAGCCTCCACTGAGATCCCCGGACCTGTTTGAACTTGGGCCCTCGACAATCATGTATGGGGGCGACACGTATGGGGACGGTACTTATGAAGAGTCCCGCACATGGTATCTGGCTATCGATCCAAAAGAAGAGGAAACAAAGACGTGCGCTGCCATAGTAACATCAGGTTACGCATCAGGAGATGACACCGGTACTTGTAGCCAGGTAGATTCTCCAGACGGAACTAGACCTGCGGGAGGAGATAATGCTTTGTCAACTTACACACAAAACTCAGGTCTTAGCACACCAGTTAGTGCAGATATAACATTTGATACAAATACTGAATCTGGAAAGAATATTGAGGATGCAATCTTATATATTCAATGGTATGTGGACGATTCTGCAGGGACTTCTTGTAATCTGGAAGTGGATAATGGCACTGGTTGGTCAAGTATTAGCACAACCTGTTATACAACGGATGCAACCAGAAGTTATGATGTATCAAATTATGTTAAAGATAGTGGGGCTGCAAATGGGTTTAAATTTAGGTTAACATATAATGGTGACAAAGATGGCAGTGATAAGACTGATCTTCTTCGTATCGATCATGTCTATATGACAATCAATATTTCAGAAGAGCCCACATATGATATATGGGGCATTAATGTTACAAATGGGGCGCAACTTACCAGAGGAGAGCATGTATTGGCTTATACACATTGGAATTATACTTCTGGTATTACAAATGCATTTCTTATGCACAATGGAAATGGTACAGATATTAATTATACTATTCCCTCACCATTTGATGGTGATTGGACTAATTATACTCTTGATACTTCCAATGTTACGGAATTTGCTTTTGCAGGACGTGTAGATGTTGAATCAATGTATGCAAATGACATTGGACCATATAGTATGACTTCCCCGATAAAATGGTTTTTCGTCCATGACAATGCCATCGTTTCTTCATCAACAACAAACCCCGGTACTGTTAATCAATCACAAGATGCAAAAGTATTGTGTCAAATTTTGGATGATAATTTAGGGGTTGCCATTGATGATTATAATGTGTATTATTACCAGAATGGAAGTTATTTAGGAAGTAATAAGACAAATGAATCTGGATGGGCAGAGTATGTTTTAACATATAACAACCCAGGAATTTACAATATTTCTTGTAAGATTTCTGATTCTGGATATTATTATGCTATGGATGGGGAAAATGAATCAGATGAGGTTGTTTTAGTATATGATAATGTCCCCCCAACTGTTACCCTTGTTTCACCAGAAACAGATCAACAAGACTTGGATGGTGCTGTTACCCTTTTCTTCAATGTTACAGATGTAGGTTCTTCAATCTATAATTGTACTGTGGTAATTAATAACACCCTTAATAAATCAAAATTTACAATAAGTGAAACTAGCACCAATAATATTACGACCAGTTTATCGATAGGGCCTTGGGAATGGGGAGTAAACTGTTCTGATAGCTCTGAAAACAAAAATATAGGGGCGTCTGATACAAGAATAATCAATATTGCCCCAGATGATCAGCCTCCAATCATCTATCATATGCAACCACCACCAGGTGCTGATACAGAAGAAAACGTAACTATCTGGTATAATGCAAGCGATACACTAAGTGATATCTCAGAATGTACATTAATTTTTGATGGGACGAGCAATCAAACAAACTTGTCCATGATTAATGATGATTTGATCTATATTGATCTGTATAACTTAATAGGGGGGGACCATAGTTGGAGAGTAAATTGCACTGATGATTCACCTCTTCAAAATAATATTCTAAGCTCTACGTGGATATTTACAGTCGGAAGTGACGAAACCCCACCAGATATCATATTAATTGAACCAGATAATGAAACAACAGACACAGATGGAGATATAACTATTATTTTTACTGTGGATGATTATTTATCTGGTGTAGAACAATGTAGCCTATACCTAAATGGTTCTTTTAACCAATCTAACATGAGTATTGATGAGGCTGTTACACAATATTTCTATTTTGATAATATGCAAGAGGGCCAGTATAGATATTACATCAATTGTTCAGATGATTCAGGAAATGACAATACTAAAATCAGTGAAGAGAAGTTCTTTGATGTCAATTATGATTTTGATGCTCCAGTCATTAGCCTTGTTACACCATTAGAAGATTATCATAGCCTTGTTGGAAGTTTAGATTTGGTATACAATGTTACAGATGAAAACGAAATAACAAATTGTTCTTTATACATTAATGGAACGTGGAATGATTCTTCCACTTCAATTACAAAGGATTCAAATCAAACGTTTTCGTTAGTCAACTTAGATAATGCTTATTATGGTTGGAATATTGTGTGTTATGATGTTTCAGATAACAAAAATAATAATAATAGTGAAACCAGAAATTTTAGTGTCGGTCCAGACCTTTTGGCGCCACAAATCACATTATTTGCGCCTTCTAATGAATCCCATGATACAGATGGTGAGGTGGTCTTCACATACCAAGTTTATGATGAATCTTCAGGTATTGAGAGCTGCACTGTATATGTCGAAGGAACGCCCGCAGATACAGATAGCGATGTTGTTGAAAATTCAACCGAGGGTTTAATTGCAAGTCTTTCCGATGGGAGTTATTCTTGGTTCATCAATTGTACAGATGATTCTCCTCAGCAAAACACCGTCCAAAGCGAAACTAGACAAGTCAATGTTACGATCATGTTTGAAACAAATTTCACAATCGCCATGGATGACCATTCAGTTGCTACAGGAGAAATATTAGAGGCAGTTGCCTCGTTTAAAGACACATACCACAATGGTATTGCCGGTGCGGATGTATATGGGTATATAATACATAATTTAGGCGCAGACAACCAAACCCTCCCATGGCTAAATAGTGCATTTCCAAGACGAACAGAAATTGCAGTCTTTAACTCAGGAGATAGTATCAGTGGCTCGCCAATTGATTTAACTTTAGACACTGCTTCCCTTATATCTAACGGTTTTCTTAATTCTGATTGTAGTGATTTAAGATTTGGAGATCAGGGTAATAACAACCTTGATTATTACCTATATGATCTTGACGCGCCATGTGACAATGCGGCTACAAAGGTTCTTGTAATAATTGAAAATCTTTGGGCAGACACTACCCATTCTATTGGAGTATATTATGATAATACTGGGGCATCGGATGCACAAAATCGAATTCCTTTCCCAGTAGTGGATAATTTTGATGACGGAGACACTTTTTCAAGTGGTTATTGGACAACAAATTACTTGGATGCTGGTGATGAATGGGGAACAACAACAGGAGACCAAACAGATGGTACAACTTCTGCTTCTTCAAATATTAATTGTGATAGAACTTGTCAGAGAGAGGGGGGACGTGCCTCCTCTTTTGAAACGAATGTTGATGTTACATCAAATTCGACTGTATATTGGAATTGGAGGGTAACATCAGGAACATTAAGGTTTAAGCTCGATGGGGTTGAAACAGATTCCACTACATCAGGTACATGGAGTACAGCATCGGAATTAGTTGAACCAGGTACGCATACAATTGAATTTGAATTTGAAAACACTGCTCAGGCTAGCTATTTCGCTTATGTTGACCAAGTATATTTGATTTCAAATAATGTAGCTCAGGGTTCAACATCTTCTGAATCGGAATACATAGCCACGCTCACTCCGCAAACGACCGATGCAGAAGGTAACGCTATCCTTACATGGGATACTTCTGGGCAAAGCGCGACGAATTATTCAATCACAGGTTATGCGAATAAAGGGTCTTATTGGGAAGATAATGGTTATTTTGATTTCGGTCTGGGGGCAGATTATGATGCTCCGTGGTATACTGTATGGGGGATAAATAATAGTGAAGAATCTGTTGTAAGAGGAGAACATGTATTGGCTTATTCAACTTGGTATGATAACGTTGGTTTGAGCTCGGCTTTCCTTGAACATAATGGTGAAAGTGCAAACACGAACTACACTGCAAATATTGAAACTGGAAAAAATTCGTCTGTAAATTACACGATGGATACTTCTGACGGTGTTGAATTTAACCATATTGGCATTATCAATATTACATCTATGTATGTTAATGATTCATCAGATATATGGAACAATAGTCAACCAGGATTGTTTTTCTTGTTACATTCTACTGCAGAGATAGATACAGGTACTTTAAGCTCCTCAAGTGTTCCTTTGAATGAAGAGTTCAATGTGAGCTGTCATGTTCGAGACGAATTTGATAATGCGGCCATACAGAATTACCCTGTCAATTTTCACTTGAATGGTACGTATAAAGGACAATCTACAACAGACAATCTTGGTTGGGCTAACTTCACCATAGAACCTGCAATTTCAGGTGATGATATTGTAGTTAAGTGCAATATAACAAATAAATCGTCGTTATTTTATAATTTAGGAAGCCAAAATTACTTCGAACAGACAATCAATGTTACATATAGTAGTGCGCCAGTAGTCACGACTTATCGTCCTGAAAATTACTCAATTAAAACAAACCCATACATCACGATGGGCTTTTATGTAAATGATTCGGGAAGTCTTGATGTATGCGAACTTTACGGAAACTGGACAGGCTGGCATCTCAACCAGACAAAAGAAAATCCAGAGAATGGGGGCTATCCAAATATCAATTATTTTGATACTGTCAGGCTTACGCATGGAAGTTACGCATGGTATGTTACGTGCAATAATACACAGGGAAATGCAACCAATAGCTCAACATCATATTTTAACCTATCTTTGCTCGAACCGCAAGTAACATTGGTTTTCCCAGAAGAAACATTGTATGAGCCTGGGAGTTTCATATTTAATTATACTGTCGATCAGCCAGAATCTGGCGTAAGCATCGATAACTGCACGTTGTTGATTGATAGTGTGCCCAACCAGACGAGCTACAGCCCGATCGCTAAAGGTGTAAATCAGAATTTCACTGTGGATTATCTTGGATACGGGCAACATAGGTGGGATGTGCTGTGCTACGGCAACAACACGCTTGGCGGTTCAGCATACAGGGAAATATACGTGTTTGAACTGAGTCTCACCGGCCCCGCTAACGGGACTGATGTCGATCGTGATGCGGTCTGGGCATATTCGGACATAATCACGCTGGAAGCCACAGAGACAGGGGGGACTTCAGGGATTCTTGTCGAGTTCCTCGCCAATCTGACCGATCCTGATCTTCCTGAGAACAAGAACATATTTCTGGGCTCAAATACTACAGACGGGTCTGGTGTCGCAAGGGTAACGATTGATCCGGAATTTAGCCACAGGGCAGGGTCTTATGTCTGGTGGGCAAGGTTTTCAACATGGAAGACAAATGTCAGCATAAATGAAAGAGAATTCGACAACTATGGAGGAATTTCTGTAGAATTCAAGAGCCCTACTGTCAATCCAGATGAGAAGTATATGTATTTCAAGAATGTAACTGTGGAAGCAACTGCACAATCATACGGTAATGAATCAACTAATCTCCTCGTAAATTCCTATTCGCTTGAACTGGTCACAAATCTTTCATCTGTGGATTCAGCAAAAGAATACAATAAGACCATGGAATACAGCGGTGCTGATTGGTCAACTGAGATTAATACAACTCTCCTGGCATTCCATGGGGATTGGAATGCCACATTTAAAGGACAGATCTCGCAGTACCTTAAGCTGGATTCGGTTGAAGACCGTACGTTCTTCCTAAATATGTCAGGTTATACGACACCAACCATCATATTGGATGCGCCGACAAACGGCGACACTTTGTCGACTTCATTCGTCAATTTCAGATGGAAAGTGCTAAGTGATTATTTCAGCCTCCTGTACTGTAATGTAACTGTAAACGGCACGTTGAACATAACCAATGAACCTGTAGTTGAAGACACCTGGCATACCGCGTTATCTGATAATTTCACCAATGGCTTTTATTCATACAATATCACTTGTAGGGATGAAGCTGAGAGCATGAACTATTCATCGACTTATATTTTTGAAATCGATCAAGGTTCTCTTGCAGACCTTGCGGCTGTCAACATTACCTTTTCAGATTACCATCCAATCGAAGAAACTCAGCTGGGAATAAGAGTTAATGTATCAAACTACGGCAGCCTGGCTAACAATGTATCTGTAAGGTTGAACATAACTGAATGGAACGGTTCGACGTGGTCTTTGATATACTCTAACGAAACCAACTTATCGCTCGTATCATCTTCAAGTTCAGTCATTGCAGAATTCAACTGGACTGCCTCATCTGGATCATATAACTTTTCAGCGATGGTAGATGGTGACGATCAGATTGTCGAAGGTGACGAGAACAATAATTTCAATTACACTGCTTTGGATATAGAAGCCTGGTCTTACATCTATGGAGTCATAGAAGCAGGTCTCGCGCTAAAGACTATTGAGGAAGACAATTTCATTTACTGGACTGTCGTCCAGCCAACAGGAAACGTATATTTTTCAGACACAGATTCCTCATTCGGATATACTGATCTCAAAGGTTTTGACGGAACAAATGATTTCATCGAGGCTGATACTGTCTTAGGGATAACAGGACACAATGACTCAATCGAGAACATGTACGACTCAAATGGAGATGATTCTGCTGATCAGACAAGGACGTTCACGATAGCCGGTTCACCCGTAAATGGGGTTGCTGTAAGGAACACCACTAACTCGACAACATTCGTAACTGGGATATTATACGATTCAGGAGCCCCTGGTGCGGAATATGATGGGTCGCAGGATCTGGTCTTCATAACTCAGATCAATTACAGTGCTGTTGGTAAGTATGGCATTTATGATTTTGAATGTCGTGTTCCGGCATCACTAGAAAAGCTGAAAGGCATAAGTGACATACTTTCAGTGACCGTCGAGATAAGTTAAGATGACAACAGACATAATAGGCAGAAATTTAAGCATGAAAAATGACAATTATTTGACAAATAATATATATCATGAAATATAATGAACCATAAAACGCGAATGTGGACTGATAAAAAAGAGGAGCGCAGTAAACTAAATATAGCTATAGCCGTGCTTCTATTAATTGGGATATTTATTCCGTCTACATTGGGGACAAATTCTATTTCGGTTTCTGCGGGGCATTCATATTATGCTGAAATTGATACGAAATCTGATACTTCAAGCTGGTCAGGTATTGTTGTACAGCAGAACGCAATCGAAGCGGAGGCATCCAGTGAGCCGTTTTTGACGATGGCACTTGGAGAACCAATAACTATGATTCTCGACTTCCCAGGTTATAATCTGGATGATGGAACCTTTTTTTATGCTGCTTCGACCTCCAGCAGGCTGAGCATCTTTGATGTAGAAAGTATATCTGAAAGCGATCTTTCAAGCTCTGGGATCTTCCGAGAATCTGAGTTTCCAGTATTTCACCCTAATTATGATACTGTGTTTGACAACCCAAGAAACACTTATTGCTGTGATACTGCAATAGTGACGCTTGGTGGGGTAAATTTTACCGCTTTTAAAACAGTGACAAATTACAATGTTCCAATATTCTTGCTAAAATATATCAACAGTTATGGACAAAGCGCACCGCTCTTCCTCGTAAAGATGAATGATTCTACATGTTTTAATTCACAAAGCTGTGCAGCACAATTCATGGTACCTGCTCAAAAAACATATAATTTCTTTATTGTTGGAGAGAAACCATCATATAATATTACTACATATGTTGATGGGTATAGGACTAATAACATCTATCAGACCGCACAAACATATAACCTCACAGCAGAGGTAAAGAATGTATATTCGGGCGAAATTGCAAGAAACATTGATGTGTTAGTGGGTGAAGATAATGGTCAGAATATTTTCATACCTTACAAACTGGAAGGTTTTATTGCAAAGACTTATTCAATAGGAAGAACAGACAATGATGGAAAGATAACTTTCCTCGCGGCCCCAACAGTATATCCTTCGTCTACAGACTACCGACTGTATATTGGGGTATTATATGAAGGAGATCTCCTAACAACACACGAAATGAACATTATCAATAAAGACCAATTGATTCGCGACAGTAAACCAATCCCACACACCGCTCTTTATGATAACGCAAAAACAGCTGTTAATGCTATGAACCAGATTAGCTATCAATTATTCAAATGGGCAAATGTGCTTGTCAAAGCTCAGAAGTTAGTATTGACTTATGATTATGGGATGAGTTCATTTACTGTCTATGACCAGTCAACAGGTATGACTAATGATACAATCATGCTAAAGACAGGAGCCCCAAATGTAATCAATGCTCAAATCAAATATCTGGGTTCCTTAAAATCCGGCTTTGTCAATGTGGAAGAAGCTGGCGGTTATATGCTTATGAATCCAGCCTCAAACCCAATTCCAACTGGTGACCGAACTCATCTGCAATACCAAAGAATCGAAACTGGAGAGGAGTTTATCATTACCCCAACGAGCCTGGGATTCGTCCAACCTAACATAACATTCACATTTTATGACAGTTATGGTAATACCCTATACAGCACGCAGGCACAGATAAATTCAAGCTTGAATCCAAGCGGAGGGGTAACTTACAATAATGATCTATTGAAAACTTTGAGCAATGCTTTAAATCAAGTAGTATATTCATTGTACTATTCATTAAATTACTGAAGGTGAGAAAATGAAACATATAACAATGCTGGTGTTGGCAGTCCTGTGCATCCATCTTGCATTTGCAGAGTCTGCATCGCTGACAGAAAGCACGTCCCTCTATTTTACTGGAACGAGCAGCGACCCAGGAACGCTATACCAAGATGCCGTCGATGGCAATAATGATGTTGGATTATCAATATGTGGTCTAGGAACACAATATGTTGGATTAACATATGCAATTAAGGTCGATGATAGTTGGCTATACTCCCTTGTATCATATTCTTCAAATAATCTAGCACTAGCTTATGCGGAAACAGACATTGGAAGTAATTGTTATGCAGTTATTCCTGGATATCTAACAGTCTCACCTTCAAAACTGACTACTCCAGATCCAGATGTCTACAAAGCCGCATTCCCAGGAAAAATGTATGTTGCGTACTCTTTATCAGCTAATCCCGGTGATCTGACAAATTTTGTGTTTACAGGACAAAATGCAACACTTCTTGGCGATATTTTATCTGAGAGGATGTTTGACCAAGAGGACAGAACTGTTACAATAAGCACACCTGAAGTGAGTTATCAGACAAGTTCAGGGATTTTCTCAAAAGATGCTGATAATACAGAATATGGCATCTCAGCAGATAAACAGATGGTAATTGGAATCTGTTCTGATGAAGAAGGAGCTGACTGTTCAGATGGGGTCTTGAAAACTGATACAATATTCCCAATATTCTTGTCGTCTGGACTAAGTGCTGCACAAATAAATGATCAGATGACACATACGAAATATGTTGTGTCAAATGGTATAGCAAGCCCTTTCTGTGTAGGGGCAAATCTTAAGCCACAATTTGATGCGATTTCACCAAATCCTGTTTATTACAGCCAGAATCTTTACATTAATTTCTCTGTTTTGAATCCCTTGGATGAGCCTTATGAGACTAAAGGAGGTAATGTTGATGTCTCCACAAATTTCAGGGTTCTAGTAAATATCACAAATTCTTCTCAAAATGGGTCTTCTGTGTATGATGGGGAATTTACAATAAATGACGATGTGATTTCTGATGGATATGTACAAAAAGCCATAGAATGGCCTGCGTATGCAAGAAGCGGAACATACAATATCAGAATAACTGTTGATTCAAGGTCAAATATTGCTGAATGTGATGAGACAGATAATACCATAACGACCACGTTTCAGCTTCTGCCGATTACAACCCCACACATATACATTGATGGTGAAGAGACCAGTTCATTTCCAAAAGCAAACATTCCATACAATGTTTCACTTTTCCTTGAAAACTCAGACAATATCACCTTGCCCCAGGCACAGGTTAACCTTGTAGAGATTAATGGGTTATCTTTGACTGCTCCAAGTCAAATATATAACAGAAGTACATCAAATACCACTTATATCAAGGATGGTATTATCACAGAGAATCGAATCAGATTCACGACAGATTATCAAGGACAGAACTCATTCACATACATACCTACAGTCAACAAATTGTATGCCCCAGAATATGATTATCTGGAGTATATTGATTATCTGGGTAATTTTTCACATTATATTGAAGGTGAAGATCAATACAATGAAAGTTTTATGTTTGTAGTGGGTGGTACGCTTACTGATAAATACTATTTGGGCGTATCAGAACCCTTCAACAGTCAAGCAGAGGATAGAAAGATACTTCAACATGAATCAGCAGTGAGTCAGGTCCTGGACTACATATATCGGTCATTAGTCAATTACTGGGAGACAACATATTGAAGGCGATAAAATATTTGTTAGGATTGATGTTGGTTTTATTAGCTTTCAGCATCTGGGCTGAAAACGAGACCAATGAAGACCGCTTGTATGATTATATAAGGGCAAATTATCCAATCACTACAGACTACAGTCTGACTGATGTTATGAACGAGAGTAATGACACTATTCCACTCACAACAGTAGATACGATGATAACTACTGCAATAAATCTGTTCATCATCCCTGACCCATTAAATTCAACAAGACATGGACAGGCTTCGGATTATGTATCTTCTAACATAAACGGGACTTTCGATGAGTCAGATCAAGACATTATCTTAGATTATCTTGACCATCGAATATCTACATATGTCAATCAACAGATTGTAGGAAATTTTCATAACCAAAGCGTTGATCTAGTAAACATCAGCGAGGATGTCCTTGATTATTTAAGGTATGAAATGAATTATACAGATAATGTCAGCAATCTTGGTTATGGAAGTATGTCATATATGGATGACACTTTGGTAAACCAGAATATGTATCTTAGAGTCTGCCATCCTTCTCTTAGGGTCGGCCAACTCATAGACTTAGGAATTTACAGTGAGTCTTTTAATCTATATGAAAGTCTATTAATAACAAAACCAACGATAACAGAAACTAATGGTTCAGACTGCTCACTAATAGATGTGGATATTTCAAGCATCAAGAGCATATTCCCAGGAAACATCCTTGCAAGCCTTTATGTTGGTAACGAACGCTATCCTATGTCAATACTGGACACCTTTATGAATGGTTCATATAAGCTAACTGTGAATGTTGATGGGAGGACTAGGCATTATTATCTGGGAGTTGAGAAAGCTTACGATGAACTGGGAAGGCAGATAACAAGAGATAGTGAAATGCTCCTTATGTCTGTATTGAACAGCACAGGGGATTCTGTTACTGAACAAAAGATATCAGCATCCAATGCTCTTGAATACAATGGTACATTCAAGGGTGGCGAAACCGTATGGGTAAATGGGATTCCTTCATTGGAGATAAAGGTCGTAAATCCCTGTGATGAATATAATGAAAGCGGATACTATTTAATTAACGCAAGCAGTTGGAACATAAACAGGTCTTGTATTAATATTGAAGGAAAGTCAAACATTGTCTTAAATTTTGGAGATAGGATTATCGATGGTGATGGATTAGAAAATGGAAGCATGGCTAATGGAACATGCGCTGTAACTGTCAAGAATTCAATGAATATAACACTTGAGGATTGGAATGTCCAGCAGTTTTTTAATGGTGTCTGTCTGTTCAACAGCACGGTAAATATTATTGGAAAGGGAGGTTATGAGAACATCCATGGGATATATATCACAAACAGAAGCAAACTAATATTAAGTTCTGCTGAGGTATTCAACATTGAGTCAGACATAAGTGCAGACACCGATTCTCTTGTAGAGTTATACCGGATTAATTTCTCGACTGCAAGAATCAACGCAAAGGGGAAGGACATCTTTTTGTCAGCGACCAATGATACACCAGAACCACCCGGCGAAGGACTTCATTCTATTGGTCAATATTTAACAATAAGAAATCAGAGTGGGAATTCATGGGTTGTGCCAGAGTTCCTATATGATGGAATGGCAGAAGAAGATAAAATTGCAGAAGCTAATATCAGTATATACAAACTTGGAGAAAGGAAAAGGGGTGGTGTGTGGGTAAGGACAAATTGGACCCAAGTTTATACTGTGATAATCCCTTCAGAATCAAAAATCGTGGGAGGGAATGTTACTGATTTCTCGGTATTCGCTCCATTCGGAGAAAGGATAACTGATCCTGAACCATTCCCACAACCAAATCCGACTCCTGACCCACAAGTTGGTGCCGGCAGTGGTGAAGGGGGTTCTCCTGCATCAACAGGAGAAGAAGCGCTTGATTTTACTGAGATCGCTGAAATTCTACTTGAATTATTCCCGGATAATATAACCTTACAACAGGGAGAATCAGGCAGCATCAACTTCAATCTCACAAACCTGGGAGACAAGACAGCCACAGGGATAACCATAGTACCAGATGTGCCTTCTGGATGGGATTACTTGAATTATTCGATAGGTATGGTGGGGCCATATGATATGGCAACTGGTGAGTTTACAATAGCACCATATGAAAACGAGAAACCGCGGATGTTCAAAGTGCCAGTAGATGCCTATGTAAATATTGGTGGGAAAACTGTTTCCATTGCTTATGATATGCTGACTGTATATGTCACAGCAAGAGACCAGTTATCCAGGGTTAAAATATTAGAATACACTCCTTTTGTTACTGTAAAACCAAATGAGAAAATCAATGTATCATTCTTTGTCCAAAATATTGGTGACCAGGATCTTGAGAATATAAGTGTAAAAATTGTTTCAGAGAAGAACTGTCTCCAGTATATTGAAGGTAGCCATGTGCTGGATGCAGACGAGAAAAAAACGATCACCTTCGAGTTCCAATCCACGTATGAAAACCTATGTGAAGCCGGGATTCAGTTTTATTCAAATGATAAGCTCATTGGGTTCGTGCCAATGAGGATTGCCACCTCTGAAAAAACCGCATTCCAAGAACTTGTAACAGGTGGATTAAATGCACAGATTCTCTTATTGATAATATTAGTTATCTGGAGCATGATTACTGTATATGTGCTTGTGAGGAAACTACGATGAGCTTTTTAAGTGGCATGGCCAACAAAAAGGAAGAAGAAGAAAAAACAGACAAAGGGTTCTATGGAGAAGATAATAAGAACGAGGAGGAAGAAGACAGTTCTTTTTATGGCGATGCAAAAGAGGAAGAAGACGGTGTAGGAGATTTCTATGCAAGTAAAGAGGACCAAGATTCAAATCCCACAGAAAAAGTCACTGTTGAAAATAAGGGCTTTGGAATTTTCGAATGGCTAGTTATAGTTATTGAGATAGCACTGATAATCTATACTGTTCTTGTTTTTATGAAAGTGCTTCCAATTTTTTGGCTATAATTATCGTCTTGTCCTTAAACAGCTTCTTTTCCTCTCCGTCCAGGGATTTCTCTTGATACTGGATAGTAATAAGATCATTGAAGAAATCGATCAGAAGGCTGCTGATGCTGTCGCCAATAGCGTCTGTGGCTTTGAGTTCTTCAATTAATTCTGTATAAGTTGTGGCTTTGAGCTGAAACTTATCTTTGACAAAGGTAAAAATCTTTCTTGCAAGATATGATATTTTTTCCTCCTGTAGCTCGTCATTGCTAAAAATCTCAGAAATCTCTGCAGTGAAACTAACTTCAAGGAACTTTCGGAATATTTTTTCCTCAATCCTTTTTATGCGTTTGAATAAGATATATATGACTACAGAATTCGCGATGACCATGACAAGGAAAACTACTGTGCCTATTGTCTCAAAGATACCCAAATTTACACCTCTCTTTATTGATACTGTTGCTTATAGGTATATATATTTATCGCTCGACAAATTTAAGTGTTTAGTCACGTAATTGCGTAACATATCTTGTGCTTTATAAATAGCATTTCCATTCTTTTACCTGGTGATGCTCAATGTATAAATTGAATAAAAAAAAAGACACTGGATTTTAAGGCAACTCAATAAGGGGATGCC
>JAIPIC010000050.1 GCA_021734865.1 Candidatus Woesearchaeota archaeon
TGTCCAAATTCATCGACGGAGAAACCCAACGATGAATCCTTTTTGCAAAGAAGAATTTACTGTAAATAGAGTAATTTACAGTCCCAAAATCTGCTTTGCATATATTTGTTACCCAAACCCACGTTAGTTGACTTTACCTGATAATGCAAAATTTTATTAAGTATGCCATAAAAACATTGAACTATGAAAAATACCTATGAAGCTAAGAGTGTCATTATCGGACGTAAGAAGAAGATCAATGATGAACTTAAACGACCTTGTTTCATATCTTTATTTGATGTGAATGATCCACATAAGAGTGGTGAGGTACCAAAGAAGATCATCGATGCAGTAACATATTCTATTCTGATTAATGGACTTAATGTAAAATATCTTCTGCCTGGCAATGATATTGTGATAAATAACCTTAGAAGTGTGACGATTGAGCATACAGAAAAGGGAAATATCAGGATTACCGGCGAGCAGGAGTCCTGATCCAAGTACTATCCTGATTATGATAGTTGGGGTTCTGAGACAGTATTTTGGCTTTTATCGGCATATTTGATTCATGACCACCGTCTCCTATCTTAAACCATGAATATCCTTTATCTGCCATGGTATGAATCATATCTTCATTTACTCGGGTCGCAAGGCTCGCATTCTGGTATCTTGGTTGAACACCATATGAAAATACATGTACTGTCTCGTCTGGTTTCACTTCAAATGCACAATGGGCTGCTATACCTTTGTGATTTTCGATAATCATCGAGTCAATTCCACTTTCAAGCATCTTTGGAAATACAAATCTGCTTGCTATTTTTCTAAGACCCGGAACTCTTAATGCATATTTAACTGCATTTGGTAGGTTTCTGTCAAACTCAGAACCTTTATCTGGATAGGCTACCATATTTATAAGGTATTCAGTAGCCATTTTCTTCGATTTTCCCTCTGCCTCTGAGAACAGATATGACTTAAATTCAGATTGTTGCATATTCAACAGAAAATAATCACCATTTAAAAAGATTATGTTATTTGTCCCTATCAGATAGTTATTTCTCAATAAAATAATTCAGCTCTCGCTATATCAAAATTATTTATGATTAAAATTAGTTTTTCACTATTGATTCTAAAAAAATAGAAAAAAAAGAGAAAAAACCGTGCATAATTTTCCTTAGACAGAATATGAGCGGTTGGGTACTGCATGCTGAATATCTCGCAAAAGCTTGATACTTACACACCAGTTCCATTAAACGGATCTTCTATCCGTGCCCATGGTGTCTCTTTTCGAGGCGGGTTTCGAGCTTAGATGCTTTCAGCTCTTATCCCTTAACGCGTAGCTGCCCGGCATGCCTTGTCAGACAACCGGTAGACCAGAGGCGTCGAACCTTCGTTCCTCTCGTACTAGAAGGTCCTTCCCCTCAGACACCAAACATTCCCAGTAGATATTAAACAAACTGCCTCGCAGCGTTCTGAACCCAGCTCACGAACCCTTTTAATGGGTGAACACCCCCACCCTTGGCCGCTTCTGCACGGCCAGGTTAGGATGAGCCGACATCGATGTAGCAAGCCGCGCCGTCGATCTGCTCTGTGATAAGACTGGTAATATACCTATCTTAAGCACTAATGAGCTCTCGGGCGCGACAACTCTGTTATCCCCGGAGTAACTTTTCAGTCATCACCAACTCTCATCAAGAGAGTGTGGTGGTTCGCTAAACCAAACTTACGTTATTGAATTTGGGTTTATTGCAAATCCAATTAGGCTGACTTTTGCTTTTGCGCTCTACACCGGATTTCCAACCCGGTTGAGACAACCTTTGGGCTCCGTCGATATTTTTTCGACGGAGTGCCACCCCAGCCAAACTGTCCGCCTATTGATGTCCCGGCATGCCGGTAAGCAATGTAAATCATACAGGGTGGTATCTCACTGGAGTCTAGATATGATCTGGCGACCATACCATCAAACGACTACCACCTATACTGCACAGTAAGGTTCACATCACAACAACAGGTTACAGTAAAGTTTCACGGGGTCTTCACTTCCCACTGGGAATCACTGGCCTTTGCACCAGTAAAGAGTGTTCGGAGGCTTCCAATTGGGGACAGTGGAGATTTCGTTACGTCATTCATGCACGTCGTCAATTAAACGACAAGGTATTTCGCTACCTTAAGAGAGTTATAGTTACCCCCGCCGTTTACCAGCCCTTAGCTCCGTTGAACCGAAGTTTCAGGTACTGACACTGGGCAGACGTCACCTTCTGTACACATCCTTACGGACTAGCAGAAAGCTAAGTTTTTGTTAAACAGTCGAACCTCCCTAGTCACTGAGCCCTGCAATCGCATTCATACAAACACGATCGCAGGGATCCCTTATACCGAAGATACGGGACCAATTTGCCGAATTCCCTCAATTGGATTAGACCTTCACACCTTAGGCTACTCACCTAGGGGCACCTGTACTGGTTCTGAGTACGAATATATAGGATCTTTTTTGATTCCCTTTTCATGGACTCCAGGACTCAACCAAACAGCCACAAGGACTGCTCATCCTAGATTTAATCTGGTTCTCATCATTACGATACTCCCCAGATTTACTCTAGTTAACACACCAGACGAGATGTGTTGGCCTATCCGGAAGCGTCTGGAAACAAACTTGTGTTACCACGCATACCTATATAGTAACGGAATATTAACCGTTTTCCCTTTCCCCTCACTCGAGTTACGAGTTGGGTTAGGATCGACTAACCCTTGACTGATCTGCATTGTCAAGGAACCCTTGCCCCTTCGGCGACACAGATTCTCACTGTGCTATGTTCCTACTCTCACCAAGATTTTCATTCCAATCAGGTCCACGCCTTCTTGTGAAGACACTTCTACCCTGACAGGACGCCTGTCTACCATTTGTCTTTTGGACAATCTAAAGTATCGGTTGTTGATTTAGCCCCGTCCACTTTCAGGACCCACGACCTCGACGAGTAAGCTTTTACGCACTTATTATAGGGTGGCTGCTTCTAAGCCAACCTCCTCGCTGTTTTGGGCCATGGATACCTTTCACCCTTTCACACTTGATCAACAATTAGGGACCTTAACTCTAGTCTGGGTTGTTCCCCTCTCGGACATTAAGCTTACCCCAATGCCCCGTCTCCTCACGTCTACGACGCCTGAATGTTCGGAGTTGGACAAGAAACCGAGGAATCTCTTCCCCTAAATCCCTGATCCGTAGCTCTACTATCCAGGCTATCTCAGTAAAGGCTTGACTACGGCCAACTTTGACAGGAACCAGCTATCACCGGTCTCGATTGGCTTTTCACCCCTAGCCCCAGGTTAAAAGAACACTTGCTCGTAGAACCTCTGCGGGCCTCCACGGGGTATGACCCCCGCTTCACCCTACCCAGGGTTAGATCGACCGGCTTCGGGTAGTATCCACATGACTATAAGGCACTTTAATACCTCTCCCCTCGCATGCTGCGGGACTTTGGTTTCCCTGTGAGTACTCAACGTGATTGATTACTCTCGCCATGTAAATACACTCCTTGGCACGTTATTCAAAACGCACGATACAACTCCGTGGAGCCGTATCCCACCATAACTGTTAGGTTTCAGGGTCTTTTGACTTCCTGCTAAGGGTCCTTTTCAACTTTCCCTCACGGTACTTGTTCGCTCTCGGACTCAAGACGTATTTAGGGTTGGAAGTTGATGTCTCCCAATTTCCCGCATGGTTTCCAGCATACGGTACTCAGGTTACCATTCAAATCCGCCAGTGTACCCCTACGAGACTATCACTCTCTTTGGTATACCTTTCCAGGTAATTTAGGGTTTTCCGACTAGGATCGAAAGAATGGACCTATAACACCACATCTCCTTAATTTTTCAATCAAGGATTCAGTTTGCCCTGTACTGCTTTCAGTCGCTCTTACTTACAGCATCTCAATTGATTTCTTTTCCTGCAGGTACTAAGATGTTTCAATTCCCTGCGTTCCCCGACCTTACGGCCTTATAGTGAAGTCACATTCGGAAATCTCTGGTTCAAAGGCTACGTGCACCTCGCCAGAGCTTAATGCAGCTTGTCACATCCTTCATCGGCGCTTGAGCCAAGTCATCCACCTAACAGCGTAGGAACTGCCTAAGGAAATTATGCACGGTTTCATCAACATGATATTGCAAAGAACCTAACATGTGTTAGGGTTCATGTCTCTGCCTTGGGCCACGACTTATGATCATGGACCATTGTGAATTAATGAATATGATTTTGATTTCCGCTCTCCACCCGGTGCGGCAATCAATGATATATTTGTGAATGTTAAATTGTGAATCTGGACTCGTCGGTGGGCAAAAATCAAGGTTCTTTGAACCGACAATTCCATTTTCTGCGAAAATGGACTTAACCTCACTATTGTTCGGAAAGTCAGTTTTCCAGCAAAACTGGACTCGTCGGGATTTGAACCCGAGGCCCCCGCCTCACTTGTCTCAGACAAGTGAACTCGTCGGAGTATGCAAGGGCAGTGCTCTACCAGACTGAGCTACGAGCCCATATGATTATGAAAAAAAGGAAAGAAGAATGATGTGTTCTATACAATAATCGTCAATCAAAAGTGATCCAAATGTGTATTACTCATGTATAATACATTGAAAATTTTTACTGTGAAAGTAAAAAAGGAGGTGATCCAGCCGCAGGTTCCCCTACGGCTACCTTGTGACGACTTAACCCACCTCGCTTGGCCCAGATTCGGCCATGTCAAAAAACATGAACTCACCTGGACCCTACTCGGGTGGTTTGACGGGCGGTGTGTGCAAGGAGCAGGGACATATTCACCGGAAGTTGTTGACTTCCGATTACTAGGGATTCCAGCGTCATGCGGGCGAGTTACAGCCCACAATCTGAACTTGGATAGGGTTTAGAGGTTTAGCTTCTCCTTACGGAGTCGCATCCCATTGTCCCTACCATTGTTGCGCGCGTGTAGCCCAGCAGATTCGGGGCATACAGACCTACCGTAGACCACGCCTTCCTCCTTGTTTCCAAGGCAGTCCCTACATTGTGCCCGATCCTAGCAAGCTAGTCGCTGGCAATTGTAGGTATGGGTCTCGCTCGTTGCCAGACTTAACTGGACACCTCACGGCACGAGCTGACGACGGCCATGCACCACCTCTCGGCTTGTCAGGTAAGACCTTCAATCTGACCTTCATTCTACCGTCGCTGCTGGTGAGATTTTCGGTGTTGAGTTCGATTAAACCGCACGCCGCACCCCTTGTAGTGCTCCCCCGCCAATTCCTTTAAGTTTCGGTCTTGCGACTATACTTCCCAGGCGGCGAGCTTATCACCTTCGCTTCGACATTGCACAATCTCGTGGATTGTGCAACACCTAGCTCGCAGCGTTTACGGCCAGGACTACTCGGGTATCTAATCCGGTTTGCTCCCCTGGCTTTCGTTCCTCACCGTCGGATCCGTTCTGGTCAGACGCCTTCGCCACAGGTGGTCCTCCAAGGATTACAGCATTTTACCGCTCCCCAAGGAATACCTCTGACTCCTCCCGGTCCCAAGTCTGGCAGTGTCTTCTGCACGCTACTCAGTTAAGCTGAGTAATTTCACAGAAGATTTACCAGACCGGCTACGAACGCTTTAGGCCCAATAAACATGATTGCCACTTGTGGCGCTGGTGTTACCGCGGCTGCTGGCACCAGTCTTTCCCACCACTTATTCGCCAAGGGTTTTGACCTTGGCAAAAGCCCATACTAAGTATGAGCACTTGGGATCCCCTTATCACACTTTCGTGCATTGTAAAGGTTTCGCGCCTGCTGCACCCCTTAGGGCTAGGGAAAGTGTCTCAGTTCCCTTCTCCGGGCTACCTCTCTCAAGGCCCGTACCGATCATCGGCTTGGTGGGCAGTTACCCCACCAACAACCTAATCGGCCGCCGTCCCATCCTCAAGCGCCGAAGCTTTGGGAGAGAAATCATTCCAGAATATCTCTCCTATAAAGAATTAGCCTCAGTTTTCCGAGGTTATGCTTTACTTGAGGTTAGATTATCGACGTGTTACTGAGCATTCTGCCGGTGACCACGAGGGTCCCCTGGACTTGCATGGCTTAGTCGAATCCCAATAGCAGCAATCTCCCGCAGGATCAACGGGAATTGGTATAGTCTATCATGAATTGGTTGAATTGTCGTTTAGAGCTAAAACAATCATCATTCGTTCTTTCCATCATACTTGAACCTATTGGTCAAGTACTCATTTATAAATCTTAGAGGGCGATAGCGCAAATTTGCGCAGAAACTCAATGAAAAAATGGGAGATATTTAAAGCTTTCTATTTAGCATTTATTTGGCCTTACGTCTTCTCTTCTCTTTCTTCATTCGTTTTCTCTGCCATTTCCATCTCATCTGGCCTTTTTTCTTCCATCTTCTTGAGCTTCTTTTCATGGAATTTCATGGGAAACGGATTCTGTTTATAAAGATATTGGAAAAAAAATACAGATTCAACTCAACAAAGCAAAAAAAGTGTGAAAAAAGATTGTATTAACCACTAACAAGTTATTAAAAACCAAAAATATATAAGTGTCCCTTACTTTTCAAACTACATGGTTTGCCATTCATTTATTATGAAAATCATGAAAGGCTGCATATTGGTAGTTATTGCGCTAATCATCTCCATATCAACAGCACTCATATATTGTAATTCAAATTGCCAAAGCACTACAATGGACCAACCCAAAGATAATTATGAAAACCACTATTATCAGGGAGGGGATAACTGGACGAGTATTGAGATTGGGAAAGAAGCAGAATCGCTTGATGATCTATCTAACAGCAAGAGAATAGTATTTGAAAGCCAGGATGAGATGCAATCCCTCCGTTATCAGCGATACCACGAAGACAACAGAAACGTGAAGATCATTCAAGAATAATGGTTAAATGATTACAAGAGAAGTATATGAAGAAGAAAAAGTATATGAAGAAGAAGAAGCGACAATACCCAACAACAATAATAATAATAATAATAGTGATGTGACACTAAACCTATCAACCATTAATTACAACCATCAATCACATTCTAGATTAACGATCTCTGTCTTTTGTATCTTTTCTCCGATGTTTTCAACCTGTTTCTCTGTCAGTTCAGTCTCACTGCTGATCTGTAGCCACTTTTCTTCAAATTGGTCCGTTGCATAATTATATTCTTTTATGACAAAATGACATAATTTTGGGCCAACGAAATCAGCACATCCTGCCAGAAGCACTATTATGAATACTAGAGTCATCATTGCTGCGATTATTCTTTTCATTCCGATCACTCATCCGAAAAGATCTCATGGATGGCTAGTCCCAGTCGTGAGAATTTATCCCTAAGATCTTTGTCATTTGATGCTGTCTGTTCCCCAAGACCATCCAAATTGTCTGAAAGTTGGCTAGTGGTTGTCTCCATCCGGTCTGATAGTTCATTAAAACTGATTCTGATAATTTCCAATTGATTTGAGTAGTTTAATTCCATTTTTTTTATTTCACCCTTGAGGTTGATTATTTCTTTATTCAGTGTTTCATTCATTTTTTGAAATTCTTCAAGTGTCCGCAGATACCTTATCTGTTGGTCTTCTGTCAATTGTGCTATCCTATTCAGAGCAGGATTTACATGAAATGATGATGAAATCGACAGTTCTTTGAATGCGTATGTACAGTGGATATATTCTTCGTAAATACCAGCTTTATCTGGAGCTGAAAAGTTATGGAAGTAATTGCCGGGAGCAGCACTGTAATCCATCTTTGATGTGAGGTGAATTGACTTGTTTGGCTTGTAAAGTGTCAGATCGCAATCTGCTCCCACTACAGGGTTGCCGTTTTTGTCTGCAACCCTAACAATTACTTGAGCTTCTTCTCCAGTTAGATACTCAGTACCAGATACCATTTTCAGGTCGTATCCTAGTGATATAATGGAGTTCGATGGCTGGGCGATCATTATTGCTAAAGGCAATAAAAAAAACAAACACAGCATTATTTTAGTGATTTTCATGGTTCACTTTTCGTGATATTAACTCATAAATCATTTATCACGATATCACCCGTATCTGAATTTCTCCTTCGATCCGATCAAGGATCTTGTGTGTCGTCTGGTTAATCTCATCAGTACGGACAACAAGTGATGCGATAGATTCTGTAATTGAATCAATTCTACTTGTGAGGTCGCCAAGGGCCAGATTGATTGTGTTTAAGCTATTATTGACATCTTGATTGTACAAATATGCTTGATTCTTGATTTCATTGACTACAAGACTGACATTTTCTACAAGTGTACAGATTCTGGAAGTACATCCATTTTGTAGTGTCAGGATGAGTTTTTCCAGGTTATCTGTCTGGTTTTGTATCATCGAAAGATTGACAATGGAACTATTCAGGACTATTTTTAGGTTGTTTTCAAGATTCAAGAGAGCTGTTGCCTGTTCAGATTTGATTTTTGGGTAGAACTGATCATTTAGAGTCTGATTTAGACGCTCCACGATGCTAGTTTTGGTATCTTCTAGCTCACTTTCAATTTCATCTGTCAACGTAACAATTACCTCTTCACCAGTCTGATCAATATGTGTTGTTACAGAAATATTGAATCCTGTCAGATTTTCTGTTTTGGATTCAATAAGACTTACCAGCCCATCTATTTCTCGCACCTTTTCAAGAATGATTGTCTGTGTATGATTCACTCCAAAAAGCTCAACAGTCACATTTGAAAGAGTTAGATTAATCTGTGCCAAATCTTGATTTAGCACATTGATTGCTTCTAGAGCAGGATTGAGATGGAATGATTGTGATGAGATTAGTACACCATCATCATAGTAACAGCTGACTTCCTGTTCATATGTGCCGAGCGGTTGATTGCTCAGATCGTCATATCTGTACCAATTGCCATCAATATTTGACTTTGACATACTTTGATTATTGACATAGATTGTTTTATTAGGGTAGAGTATTGTGACCCCACATCCGTCTACATCAAGTGAACTGCCCCGATAGTCACTGACTCTGACAATTGTTGTTGCAAAATCCTCGCGCCAATATTCCGTGTGCGATACGAATTCTATGTGAGCATTTTCCCTTTTAACACTGAAACCATAGGAATATGATACAAACAGTATTAGTCCAAAGATTACAATCAATAAGATCATCATTTTACTTCTCACTGTAAACACCCCCCTGTGCTCTTAGAATCAAATATAATGGGATCAACCATAAGGCCACCATTTGCAGTTTTAGGTTTTGTAGTATCTTTTGCAGTATTCTTTGCAATATCAGATTTTCTATCCTCTTCTGTATAAGAAGCATATGTTGCTTTGATATCTTCAAGATAGATTCTTGTGACTGGTTTGATGCAAACTAGTATTGCAGCTTTGGCCATGTCAGCAATGGTCAGCAATGTAACGCCAGCAACAATTATTGAAAATATAATGCCAGTATGTGTTGCCCGATAAGCAAATTTAATTTTTTTCATGTAGATTCCTCCAGTCTATCGACTAGTTCAAAAATGGTCTGATGACATAGCTATCACTAATGCTCTGTCAAATCCCCAATTGGTAAATATAGAGAAACCTATACGAGTCTACTGTTTATTTATAAAGGTTTTGCTTTTTGTATACATATTTGAGGTTACATGTACATATACATATTTATTTTTAAAGATGTACATAAATTGGAAAAATACCATTATATTGTATATTTTGAAGAATACCGATTTTAATAATTATCTTGCGACCCATATGATCAATGTCCCAGATTCAGGTAAAGTCAACTATCGTGTGTTTGGGTAACAAATATATGCAAAGCAGATTTTGGGACTGTAAATTACTCTATTTACAGTAAATTCTTCTTTGCAAAAAGGATTCATCGTTGGGTTTCTCCGTCGATGAATTTGGACACAAATTTTGCTTTTTACAAAGAAGAACCATTTAACCCACTTAAGTTGACTTTACCCAGATTCAAAGGCTTTTTATACATATTATGATGATTCAAACACATGAACCATCCAAAAGTAGCAACATTAATTATTGATGCTATGGGACTTGATACTCTTGAATTTCTTTTAGATAGTTCTATAGATCCAATTTCATTACCAAATCTAGAGTCTATGGGACTTGGGAATCTCGTAAATGCTCGATATCATGACATAATTAGACCGCATGACAACCCACAGTTTGCATGTACATTGACACAAGATTCAGCTGAAGCTGACAGTGTGATAGGACATAGAGAGATGATGGGCATTATAGATTCCCGCAAATACAAACTATTTTTTGATGGTTTCCCACCAGAATATATTTCAGAGCTCGAGACCAGAATTGGCACAAAAACAATTTTTAATCAAATGGCTGGCGGAACGGATGCCATAGAACGAAACCATGAAGAACATATGAAAACAAGTTATCCCATCGTATATCCAAGCATATGTGACCCCTTGATCCAGATTGCAATGAACGAAGCAAAGATACCTGTTGAGAGAGCACATCAGATTGCTGATATTGCGTATGAATTAGCTCAAGAACAGGAGATTAAGATAACCCGCTCTATAGCTAGGACATATATTGAAAAGGATGGGGAAATTATTAGGACAGGTAATAGGTATGATCGAGTTCTTCCTATCGGAGAAGAAACACTAATTGATGTTTTAGGGAAGAAAGGTGTTTATCTTGTCAGTGTTGGAAAATGTGCCGAGATGGTTCCTTCAGAATATTGGAATGAAAAGCTGAAGTACAGCGACCCCTCTGTTCTGGATCCAACATTAAAATTTGTCCATCCAAAGAATAAAGATACAAACCCTTTCAGTGTGCAAGGTACAATAGATGCGCTTGAATCAGTGAGATCTGAATATGGTACATATATCATGTCCAATTTTTCAGACACAGATAGTGTTTTTGGACACACACAAGATGTTGCAGGCAGTCTAAGATCAGTGCAGGAGTTTGACAGAGTATTACCGATTATTTATGATAGAATAAGAGATGAGGATGTGTTGATCGTTACTGCCGACCATGGAATGTTGCATGCAGGTAATGGAACACCTGGATACCAAGATTATGGGTATCATAATAAAGAAAGGTTGCCTTTATTGGCTGTCCGAAAGAATTCCTCTCTAGATGTATTAGTCCCAACAAATACTCTTGCGGGTGTTGGTTATTTGGTTGCTGATGTGTTAGGTGTTAAGGATATGTTTGAGGTAAAACGGGTTGAGTGATTATATAAATCCGTATTATTTAGCTTAACTTATAAGTAAATAGTAAAAGATTTATTTCTTGCCAGCAACCAAAATATCTGCATAATATCTTACCTGAATTACACCATCTTTGAGATTTGGATCATGGCATGTCATTTTCTTATCCATATATGATGTAAGACTGTTGTGTCCTTTTGATGCCTTCATATTACCCATTAATTTTTTGACTTTATTATTTGTATTCCTTCCGTTTATTTAAGAAACATACTCAAGTTCATCATCTTACTAAGTGGTTCATTAGATTTCAGTTGGTCTCTGATCTTTTGAATTTTATCAAGAGAAATTCTCCTAATTGTAAACCGTTTTGAAGCATCCATACTTGGAAACACAATAACATCATATAATGAGTCTTTAACCTTAGTATACATGATATGAGCAAAATTCATTTTTGTTCGAGGAATTCCGTAAAGCCATTTGTTCTTTTTATTCTCAAATGTTTTATGAATTCCCTGTGTTTCAAACACTAATAAATTAGATATTTTATTATCCCACCACTTATGATTTATGTGATGAACAACCTCCTCTGGTCTGATCCACCTACCGATTACCCTTTGTGCAATTTTTCTATGATTACCAATGTTAGGATCCCATTTTTCATATTTACGATTGGGCATTCTTTTTTCTGTTTTTAAGATATAACAATACTTACATTCATCATGTTCATCTCGTTGAACGGGTACATATTTACAAATAGAACAGATTTTTGGTTTGAAGTTACGATTCTCCTTTAAACACCAAATACATAAATCACAATTACTACTATATACAAACAACTGACCGCATTTTGTACACATTGCCATAAGTCTATTCACCTCGTACTAGTACTTAAACTTTGTAATGCTCTTGTCCTGACAAATATGGAAACTCACCATAAATCAGTTTACACATTTCTAGTATTTAAACTTCGTATGGCTTTTGTCTGACGTTTTTCGGGCATTTGTCTGACAAATAAGGAAAATCAACATGAATCATTTAACACATTCTTTGTATTTAAGGTTTGTACGAGTATTGCATTACATATGCAAATTATTGTTATGCATTTGCTCAAAAAAAGAATTAAAATCCCGATTAAAAGATGTAGAATAAAAATGCTCCGTCCGGGATTCGAACCCGAGTCCCGGCCTTACTTCTTCGAAGAATCCAAAAAGTCTGAATTCAACCGATCGAAAGGGCCGGATGATTGGCCGGACTACACCAACGGAGCTTGTTTTTAATAGTCCTGTATTATGGTGGATGTAACAAGGTTAGATCCACCTGACGTTAGCTGTCAACCGGTATCAGTTGCCGATGACTACACCAACGGAGCGTTTGTATTTATTAGTCCAATGTTATGTTTTCTGGCAGGTATATCACACCGATATCCATTAGGTTAGACTAAGCTTTTGCTTATGTCTAACGGGCGTCAGCTGGTATTAGTTGTTCGAAGACCTCGTGGTTAAGATGGGCCCGAGGGGACTTTCAATGATGATCCCAGCATTACGGGCCGGTATCAGTCGTTTTGAACCCCCGACCACTGGCTGTCTTCGATGTATGAAACGTGATCATATAAGACCAGCGCTCCAATTGTCCAAATATTGAATTTTCCGGACTAAGCTACGGGCCCGCGTAGAATAGCTTGGGATTAATTATGCTTATTTAAACTTTTCCATAGCTCCATGAGCCAATCCCAGAAGAGCAGAAGGAAGATATGTAATACCATACTTGATGCAGTACCCCAGCATTACAATTGAATAAGCTACCATATTCATTGGCCACAAGCGATGGTGCTTCCTTAGGTAGATTATATGATTAAATGCGAACCAGTATATTTTATCGGACATGTTTTGTTTTTGTCCTCCTTGCGGAGATATTTTATGCACAACTTTGATTGTTGGTTCAAAAAATAGTCTGTAGCCTTTCTTTCTAATGCGAAGTTGTATGTCAGATTCTTCGCGGAATGAATGTCCTTTGTAAATGCCAAACATGGGATCATATTGAAGTTCCTGTAAAAGAGTTGTGTAACTTACATAAACCATTGCTCCAAAATCCACAAAACCCCTCTTGGCTTCTGTATGTACAATATTTTTGCTAAAAAAAGTCTCCCGGCAGACTGAATACTCAATCTGTGATTTTCCGTAATCATCTATCTTAGTTGGTATGACTGCTCCTATTTTGGGATTTGACTGCAACAATTCGATGCTTTTTGATATAAAATTCTTGCTTTTTATTTCAAGGTCATCATCTAACATGAGGATATATTTTCCTTTTACTGCTCTGATTCCAATATTCCGGGATGCTGGCGCACGCATGGGCTTTTGATTTCTTATTAGTTTGACTCCTAAAATCTTATATGGTTTGTCTGAGAAATCGTCGATTATTATTATCTCGATGTTCTTGAGATCCTGGCTACGCAGGTTTTTAACAAGCTTTTTTACTTGTTTTTCTCTGTTCTTGCTAACGATTACAGCAGTTATCTGAGACATCCAATTATAAGATATGCATTGTTATTTATAATTTATCCAACAAAAATTTTATATACGCAATGGCTTTCCTTAAGTATTCCTGCGACGGTAGTCTAATGGTAGGACACTACCCTGCCAACATTGCCAGTCTTTGACTGGTGAGGTTAGAACGGTGGTAATCCGGGTTCGAGTCCCGGCCGTCGCATTTCTTTCTAAGCTGCTTTTTTATAATTTGAAAAATTATAATACATTAGAACTAATTTGAATGTAATCAGTCACTTTGATATTTCATCTGCATGATAACTGCTTCTTACAAGCGGGCCTGACCAAACATATTCAAAGCCAATTTCCAATGCTATATTTTTAATTTGATCAAATTCTTCTGGACTGTAATATTTTGATATTGGAAGATGTTTTTTTGATGGTTGCAAATATTGCCCTACGGTCAATGCTTGTGTTCCAACAGAATGTAGATCATTCAGTGTTTTCTCAATATCATCCATGGTTTCTCCCATTCCAATCATAAGACCAGACTTTATTTTGGTATTACAAGCCTCTTTTGCAAATTCTTTTGATTCTCTTAGAATTGATAATGATCTTTCATAATTAGCCATTGGCCTTACTTTGGAGAAAACAGATCTACATGCTTCTATGTTATGTCCAAGGACATGTGGTTCTGCATTTAGAACCATTTGGAGATTGTCATTGGTATAATCTGGTATGAGAACTTCAATTTTTGCAATAGGTTTTATCAGATCAATGATTTTTACAAACTCAGATGCGCCTCCATCCGATAGATCATCTCTGGTAACGCTTGTAATTACCACATACTTCAAACCAATTGCTTTGACAGCATCAAATATCTTTATGGGTTCATCCCCATCAAATGGCATCGGCTTACCTTTACCGACTTTGCAGTATAAACAATTACGTGTGCATATATTGCCTAGAATCAAAAATGTGGCTGTTCCACGTCCAAAACAATCCGCAATGTTTGGGCAGAAAGCATGGTCACATACAGTATTTAATCCTTTTAGTGCGTTTCTGACCCGTATGTATTCTTTTCCACCAGGAATATCTGATGTGATCCACTCAGGATGACGTGAACTCTTCATATTTCTCTGCAGATAGCAGGTTCTGCTGCTCAGAACTATCGCTTAGTTTGATTTTGATAAGCCATCCTTTGTTGTATGGGTCTTCGTTTATTATCTCAGGAGTATCTTCAACCTCTGAGTTAACTTCAGTAACTTTACCTGAGATTGGAGCAAATACTTCAGATACTGATTTTACAGATTCTATAGAACCGAATGATTCTCCTACCTTAAGTTCCTTATCAACCTCAGGAAGTTCGATAAAGACTATATCAGTCAGTGATTTTTGGGCATGGTCTGTAATGCCAACTGTTGCAATGCCATCATCAATTTTGCACCACAGGTGCTTTTTTGTATAAAATAATTCTTTTGGATTCATTTTTATGTACCTCACTTGCTGTAATTAGTGAAGCTATTTAAATTTTAGTCTATATAACAAAAATTACCGTTCGCCCTGACCCCAAGCTAAAGCATGGGGTACAATAAAAATGTAAAGCATTTTTGTGTACAAGAAAAGCTTTGCTTTTCTCCGTATTAAAGGGCTCACAATCCATAGGCAATTTTTGGTAACAGAAAACTGCACA
>JAIPIC010000002.1 GCA_021734865.1 Candidatus Woesearchaeota archaeon
GGGAATGTTACGGGTGATGTAATAAAAAATTATATTTCCCAATCTCAAGGTGCTTGGAATTTTGTGCCACAAAGAAAAGTTACTTCCTTTGCTTAATTACTTGATACCTCGGACTTCAGTCCGAGGAGGTTCATTTTTTAGTAATTATAATCAGGTTAATCAGTATGCAAATATAGCCTGCCAGTTCAAAAAGGCGTCCCATTACAAAAGAAAATCCCCTCTCAACAGCGAAGATGAAATCTATCTGGCTGATGCAGATAAGCACAAATGCCACCCATACTAGAAGAGATGTCTTGTTTTTCTTCTCCTTGTAATTATTATAATAATATACTGCCACAAACGCAAAGAACAGTGCTGCAATTATGTGGAATTTGATTGTCAAAAGTGGCGCACTTGTGGAAACCATGGCAATACCAAGGATAGCAGTCAAAAGAAGGAATACACTTATTTTCTTCACCTTCAGAGTCATATATACAAGCAAAACAAGTCCCAATAGATAGAAGAAAATATGCAAATTCAATGCAACATCCATCAACCCCCTTATCTCATGCATATGAGTCATTCTCAATACATTTTCACTCATCTTGTCAATAATCAGGAAACCACTAACTACCTGAACGACATATGCAAGACAAAAAAGCAAGAATGAAAGGCTAAAAAGCCTGAGTTGACTTTCTTTAGTAACCTTATAATGTTTGTATGCATAAAAGCTTACTATGAACGTGACTACAGTAAATAATATTCCTAGTATTATGTTCGGATAAATGAACCACGGTAGTACTTGATGCATAGGCATAGTGTTCTGACAGTCTTTTTCACTTTATAAAGATTGTGAAAGATTGCTCACATTTTACCTTGATAAACGATTAATAAAGGCACCACCTAACAAACACAAATACACACGGAGGTGTTTTACATGAAATATATAACAATGGGAATACTGGCCCTGCTTACTGTGGGATTGATTGCTGCAAGCGTTTCGGCTTTTGGCGGACAATTCATACAGGGTCAGAACAAGATGACTGGTATGGATGACCGGTTTGGAGGCCAGCGAGGCATGAACCAGTTGTCTACAGAAGACCGAGAACTGATCGATGCGCAGCATGAAGCAATACAGACAGCTATTGACAACGAAGATTACAGTGCATGGAGCGCTGCAGTGAACACTATGCATGAACTGAGAGCACCTGATACCTCAGAAGAGGCTTTCAACGAAATACTTGAAAGACATTCAGATATGCAATCAAACCATGAAAACATGGAAGCAATATTTGAAGCGCTTGAAGACAAAGACTACACAACCTGGAAATCATTAGTCGATGACATGGAGCAAGTTCCTCCAATGTTTGAGCAGATAACAGAGGAAAACTTCGAGCAGTTTGCTGATATGCATACAGCAATGCAAAATCAGGATTTTGAAACCGCTAGGGAAATTAGAGACGAGCTGGGCTTAGAAAGACCACAAGTGAAGCTAGGTCTAAATGGACAAAGCGGTATGCATAAACTAGGAGGCATGAAAGGTCGAATGCAATTCAATCAAGGATGAGGACAATCCTCATTTTTTTATTTTTTTATTCAAAACCATATAGTGTCAAGCGACAAATTTCTATGTTAACTTTATAATTTGACTATATCAAGACAAAATTTTATATATAACATTTCCTATAGTACCTTTTATGGTATTGTTTCAACAGAAAATAACTATTATCAGGATGAGGCCACCCAGTCGTCAGAATATTAATGATGGACTTCAATGGTTCGGCTCTTCCCTAGGTTTATTCAATCTGCGCGATAAAGATAAGTCTTGTTTTAGACTATTTATCGAGCTTCTAAGAGCTGCAAAAAAAAATCATGGTTTGACAAGTGATGAGTTGGCAGAACGACTGAAACTTTCTCGAGGGACAATCATACATCACCTCAATAAACTCATTGATTCTGGATTGGTGCTGACTGAAAAAAACAAATATGTTCTCAGGACAGACTCACTATCCAGTCTCGTAGATGAAGTAGAGAAAGACACCAGACGGCTTCTTGAAGATATAAAGAATACTGCATCTGTTCTTGACAGGTTCATGGATAGTTAATACAAAAAATTAACACATTTGATATCAAACCCTAATGATAATTACTAATAATACTAAAATTTCAAGCTGCTTTTCCTCATTGATTTTCCTAATTTTTATTTTAGTCCTTTTGTTAGGTTGCACAAACAATATACAAAAATTGACTATTCATGAAATAAATGATTCTAATTGTTATAGCATTGTCGAAAAAGAGATCCGTGGCTCTTCAATGCAGCCACTCTACAAAGACGGAGAGACCTTAAAATTAATGCAAGGTTACTACGATTGTAACCCAATTAATCGTGGAGATTTAGTTGCATTAAACATATCTGGTGATGTCCCTTTAATAAAAAGGATTGTAGCACTGCCTTCAGACAATATTGAAATTATTAATTCAAGCCTGACAATAAATGGTCAAACTCTTACAAACTCAGAAAACAGAGAATATATCCTTGCTCCAAACCAAGCTAAAATGATTGGCCTTTATATCAAAAATAACACTCTCGTACCAGAAGCGTATATCATCTTTGGAGACAACCTAGTGAGTAGTCGAGATTCGCGGATTTTTGGTGGTGTTGCAAAGAAGAGTATATTGGGCAAGTTTGTTGAATCTTCAACTAACTCTTAAAATAAAGAAAAAAGAATAAAAACAAATTTCATCAGTGGAATTCATAATAAAATCTAATACCGGTAATGATCGTTCTTATACGGCCCTTCCTTCTTTACACCAATGTAATCTGCCTGCTTATCAGTGAGCTTTGTAAGCCTTACACCAAGCTTCTCAAGATGCAATCGAGCAACTTCTTCATCTAGTTCTTTTGGTAGCATATAAACACCGATCTCATGTTCTTTTTCCCAAAGCTCAATCTGAGCCAAGACCTGGTTCGTAAATGAATTGCTCATCACAAAGCTTGGATGTCCAGTTGCATTTCCAAGGTTCACAAGCCTACCACGCGAAAGTAAAATAATACTATGCCCATCAGGGAAAACAAACTTGTCAACCTGCGGCTTAATGTTAACTTCCTTGATTCCAGGAAACTTCTCAAGTTTCTCGACCTGAATCTCATTATCAAAATGACCTATATTGCACACAATTGCTTGGTCCTTCATCTTTTCCATGTGTTCAATCCTGATAACATCAGTATTACCAGTCGTAGTAACAAAAATATCAGCCTCTTGAACAGAATCTTCCAGAGTAGTGACCTTGAAACCTTCCATAGCAGCCTGTAGAGCACAAATTGGATCAATTTCAGTTATGATAACTCTAGCACCAAATCCTCTCATGCTTTGAGCACAACCCTTTCCAACATCACCATATCCACAAACAACAACAATCTTACCAGATATCATGACATCAGTACCCCTCTTGATACCATCTGCAAGACTCTCCCTACAACCATACAGATTATCAAACTTTGACTTTGTCACAGAATCATTCACATTGATTGCAGGAAAAAGCAACTTCTTCTCCTCAAGCATCTGATAAAGCCTGTGAACACCAGTGGTCGTCTCCTCAGAAACACCTTTCAATTCCTTAATCATGTCTGACCATCGAGATTTACTCTGATCATAAACTGATTTTAAACATCCCATCAGCTCTCTGAGATCCTCACTTTCAGAACTGAAATCCTTCTCTAGAATAGTCGGATCTTCTTCAATATCCACACCTTTATGAATCATTAATGTTGCATCCCCACCATCATCAACAATGAGATTAGGGCCTTTTCCATTTCCAAAATCAAGGGCTTGTGCAGTGCACCACCAATACTCTTTAAGAGTCTCTCCCTTCCATGCAAAAACAGGAACACCCGCCTTGGCAATCGCTGCCGCAGCGTGATCTTGGGTGGAATAAATATTGCAACTTGCCCATCTTACTTCTGCACCCAGTTCAACCAAAGTCTCGATAAGCACAGCAGTCTGTATAGTCATATGAAGACTGCCCATTATCCTGCTTCCTTTCAGGGGCTTGTCAGCACCATATTTCTCCCGAACAGACATCAGACCAGGCATTTCTACCTCAGCAATATCAATCTCTTTCCGACCATATCCTGCAAGTTCAATATCAGCAACCTTGTAATCATTTTCCATACTTCTCACCTATTGTTAAGTTATTTCATTCATTAATCTGAACATTTTTATATACTTTTTGTCAAAAATACCTTAAAATCTCCAATAATTTTAAATAAGTTACCAAATATTATAAACTTGCATTGAAAATGTTGGACATATGTCCAATTATTCGACCCCCTAAATATAAGTTGACAATAATTTATCATCTGAAACTGAATACATGTTATAATTGAACAAATAACTGAACATGTGTTATAACTGAATAAATGTTATAACTAGACAAATGCTATATATCGTATCTACCCCTATAGGAAATCTTGAAGATATTACATACAGGGCAGTCCGTGTGCTTTCAGAAGTAGATGTTTTAGCAGCAGAGGATACTCGAAGAACAGCAAAAATCCTAAATCACTATAAAATTCGCGAGCAAAACCCTTCTCTTAGGACAATTTCATACAATGACCACAATAAAGAAGGTCGCACAAAACAAATTATCTCCTTGCTCTTGGATAATAAAACAGTTGCTCTTACAAGTGACGCTGGCACTCCCGGAATAAATGATCCTTGTTTTTATCTTGTTAGAGAAGCTCTAAAAAACAATATTACAGTATCTCCAATACCCGGCCCCACATCTCCAATTTCAGCCTTGGTCTCATCAGGACTTCCGACAGACAGATTCACCTATTACGGATTCCTGCCAAAGAAATCAAAGGCAAGACAGGATCTTCTCTCTAGTATAACGACTGGAACATCAATATTCCTTGAGTCCCCTCATAGGATAATTAAAGCCTTAAAAGCATTGTCAGAGACTTTGCCTGATTCAACAATATGCATAGCTCGTGAGATGACCAAAGTCCATGAAGAATTTATTATGGGAATAGCCTCTGAAATATACGAGAGATACAAATCTAAAGTGCTAAGAGGTGAGATTGTACTCTTAGTCAGCCCAAAATGCAAGAAATAAACGATAAGGACAGAGCAATTATTCAATATCTTAAAGATAACAGTCGTGCATCCATAAGAGAAATTGCGAAAGCAACAAAACTGAGGTCAAGTACAGTTCACAACAGGATAAAACACTTAATAAGCTCAAAAGCAATAGAAAAATTCACAATAAAATTAAATTACGAACAGACTGGCGAGAATCTCGTAGTATTTATTATGATAACAACCATCCAATACCTTCCCAGATCATTTTTCAAAAACAAATGCATTAAAGAAGTATTTGGTATTACCGGAGAATACGATTTAATGATGAAGTGCCGATTCACAGAAATTAAGGAATTCAATGAATTCCTACTCAAAATCAGGATGAGCCCGAATATAACCAAAACACACACTTTTGTTGCTACTACAACACTCAAGGAGGAAAATTAAATGGAACAGTACATTGATCAAATTAAATCTAAGCTTAACGAACTCATAGGTATGCCCAAGACAATACTTACCGACCGTGGGAATTCTGCAATCATGGAAAGTCTAAATATAGTCAAACAAATATCACAGCGTCAAAATATCCTCATCCCAGAAGAGGGAGGCTGGCTGACATATAAAAAGTACCCTGGCCGATTTGGATTAACAGTGCAAGAAGTCAAATGCAGAAACTCACAAATAGTCACTTCTGATCTGATTGATAAGTCTGGAAAAGCAGGCGCATTAATGTATAGCGAACCTGGCGGATATTTTGCATCCCAGCAGATGAAACAGATATATAACATATGTCATGAGAATCAGATTATTGTAATACTTGACATTACAGGCTGCATTGGAAGAAGGACAGATTACAGCAAATATTCTGATATGCTCTTAGCCAGCTTTGGCAAAGGAAAACCAGTAAATCTTGGTTATGGTGGTATTCTTGGAATCAAACAGTTCATTCTTGATGAGCTTGAGACTTACAAGTCATCGATGCCGCGTTTCCAGTCAGACAAGCTTGTCCCGCTCTTAAGAAAATTTGAACAGCTTGATGCCCGATATGAATTCATCGACCGTGAAATACGGACAATAAAGAACGATCTTACAGCACATGAGATAATAGACGAAGGATCACGCGGATTGGTAGTCATTGTAAAATTCAAAGATGAGAAAGAAAAGGAGACCATCATTAATTATTGCGAAAACAATAAATATGAATATACCATTTGTCCTAGGTATATTAGGTATGGGGGTAATGCGGTAAGTATCGAGGTAAAAAGACTTGATAATTCTTAGATATGTACCATTTTGACCCTTTTAAAAACGAATAAAAATAGGTGAAAATCATGAAAAAACCAGATTCAATGGATGAATGCTTATATTTCACAAGAAGAACAATAGGTGATGGCCATATTGTTGCATGGGCACTCAAAAAAGAATGCCCAGAATGTAAAAAAGCTCTAATGGGAAAGCCCATCGGGAAAGAAGGTAAAGTTAAGATAAGGGCAAGCGAGTATGTATGCCCTGAATGCGGCCACACTGAACAGAAAAAAGAACATGAGGCTACACTCACACTCAGTGTTGAATATACCTGCCCCCATTGCAAGCACAAAGGAGAGTCAGAAACAAAATATCAAAGAAAATCATTTCAGGGAGTACAGTCTTTCATAATTGCCTGTGATAATTGTGGTGAAAAGATCCCTATCACCAAGAAGATGAAAGAACCCAAGAAGAAGAAATAAAACCTTTTTTGATTAATAAGGGGTAAATGATAATGTCAGAGGGAAATGATAATGGATAATTTCAAAGATAAGAAGATTTGCATTACATCAGCACTTCCATATGCGAATGGAAGCATACACATTGGACACCTAGTTGAATACATTCAGACGGATGTTTTCGTCAGATTTCTCAAATTGACAGGACATGACGTCATCTACTGCTGTGCAGACGATACACACGGCACACCTATTGAATTCAATGCCCAAAAACAAGGCATAAAACCAGAAGAACTCATCGGTAAAATTTTCAAAGAACACACGCAAGATTTCAATGATTTCTTAATCACATTTGATAATTATTATTCAACAAATTCTCTCGAGAATAAGAAATTTAGCGAGCATATCTTCAACGAAGCAAAGAAAAAAGGGTATATTTACCAAAAAGATATTGAATTAACATACTGTGAATCATGCAAACGCTTCCTGCCTGACAGGTTTGTCAAAGGAAAATGTCCAAAGTGTGATGCACCAGATCAATATGGGGATGTATGTGAAAAATGTAACTCAACCTATGAGACAATAGAGCTCGTTGAACCTTATTGCACAATATGCAAAGCAACTCCTATAAGAAAAGAATCAAAACATTATTTCTTCAAACTGAGCGAATTCTCTGAAAAACTTAAAGACTGGCTGAATAAAAACGAGCTGCTCCAAAAGGAAGTTAAGAATTTTGTAATGAATTGGATAGACGAAGGCCTCAAAGATTGGTGCGTCAGCAGAGATGGTCCATATTTTGGATTTAAAATTCCTGGAGAAGAAAACAAATATTTTTACGTGTGGCTGGATGCACCTATTGGATACATCGCAAGCCTTGATAATTTCCTCGCAAAAAAAGGAGGCAAAGCAGAAGACTATTGGAAAAGCCCAGACAGCTACATCATGCATTTCATAGGAAAAGACATAATATACTTTCATTTCCTGTTCTGGCCAGCCTTATTGATGGCATCTGATTTCAACCTTCCACAGAACCTTCGGGTTCACGGGTTCCTTACAGTAAACAAAGAAAAAATGTCAAAATCACGTGGGACATTTATTACAGCCAGGAAATATCTTGATACCCTTGACCCAGAGTACCTTCGTTTCTATTTCACCGGAAATCTATCCTCTCATCTTACAGATTTAGATATGGAAGTGGGGGATTTCAAGACACGCATCAACAGCGAACTGATCGCAAATATAATCAATCTAATGTATCGGACAATATCATTTGCTAACAGGAATCTTGATTCAAAGATAGGCAGACTGACTGAAGAGTCAAAGGAAGTCATATCCCAAGTGCATGAACAGCTTGAAAAGTATAAACAGCAAATGCTGACATATGAATTTAGAGAAGCAATAAAGACTATTCTACATGCCAGTTCTATTGGGAATAAGTATTTTCAGGATAATGAACCATGGAAACTTGATGATATAGACAAAAAAAGAGAGATCATCACAGCATGCACAAATATAGTCAAGGATATCGCAATCGCACTTTGGCCAGTACTACCCAAAACCTCAGATTCAGTGCTGAAATTGTTATACCAAAAATCAAAAACCAGCGAATCAGATCAGGATGACGGATCATCAGCAATTCCAAGCTGGGACAAAATATATGACCCAATTGAAGAAATAACCCTTGGAGAGATAAAACCTCTTCTACGAAAGATAGACAAGATTGAAATATTTGACTCACAAGACTCAGCCAAGAAGGAAACGACTCCACCCGAAGGTTTTGGCCTTCTGAATCTTAAGGTAGCCCAGATAATAGAAGCAAAACCGCACCCGGATGCAGACAAACTGATTATCTTACAACTTGACTTGGGAACAGAAAAAAGACAGATTGTCGCTGGATTACGTGAACATGTTGACATAAATGCACTTCCAGGCAAAAAAATCGTTATTGTATCCAACCTTGAGCCTGCAAAACTGAGGGGTGAAATCTCAAATGGCATGTTATTGGCAGCTGAAGAAGATGGTAATCTATCTCTTCTTGACCCCGGAGAAGCAGAATCGGGTGATCAGGTAAAAATTGATGGCATAGAACCAAACAAAGAAAATATAACATTCAAACAGTTCCTAAAAGTCAAACTATCCATATCAGAGGAGAAAGTTTATTATAAGGGTAGTCCATTAAAAACTAATGTCGGACCGGTTACAGCACAGAATAAAACGGAAAAGGCCACAATCAGGTAAAATCTCCTGAAGGATTCCGGTTTAGAGGTAACAGACTTGAAAAAAAGAGTGATACTCATATTCTTAACCTTGTTTTTAGTTATCCCTCTCTTTTATTCATATGATTCTATTGACGATCATTCTCTTGGCTATATTGACGATGATTCAAATTCTGGAGTTGACCAAAATGATAACTCTCCTACAAAAGAATACGATATGGGTGGTGCACCGATAAATGCATTTTTGGACCAGAGGATAAGAAACATCAATCTGAACAATTTCAATGATCTTGAAAAGATGTATGAAGACATCCACAAGCTTAGCGAGTTATTCTATTCAGCTTCCGGCCTTTTCTATATGTACGGTGAAGAAAAAGCAGCTCTAATGTATCTTAATATAACAAAGAAAATATACCAGAGCACAGGAAAGGAAAACATCGTGACCCTCTTGGATTTCTATGAAAGATCTATTCGCTCAGGCAAATACAATCAGGTCTACAAGTTTGACAAAACTCTTTTTACGATAAATCCAGATTTTAGGGATGCAGTGATAACTTATGCAAAAAAAGGAGACCCTCTTATTATTGATAATCTGGTAGTTGAGATACACAACAGCACATCAGCAACAATCCAGATAGACAAAAGACCCGGAATATCTGGTCTATTGATTCCTTCAGATCATATCCCAAAGGTACAAACCCCACAAACCATATTTATAACCCAGCAGCCCGAAATATCCGGACTGCTAAGATATTTCTATGGTAACTATTCAATCGTTCCTCTGCACAGCGCATACCATCAAACACCAGTATTTGAAAGTACTGATCAGAATATGAAGATTGATCTGCTTTTTGATTCACCTGAAGTTACAATAAATAATTTTGAAATAATAAAAAATCCTAAACTCTTAGTGGAAGACCTTGAATTTTATGCATATGAACCAAACGAGGTACTCTTCCTCTCAAGCCCACAGATTCCTACTAATTACAATAGCATCGACCTACCAGCAAAGATTGTCGGTAGAAAGATGATTTCTATACAATTTAAAACAAAAAACAAAGGCCTTGAGGAAGTACAGTCTACAATCCTTTATTTTGCCATTGTCGCTTCCCTATTCTTTTTTATCCTCTTCAATTACCTTGGTGTCACATTCACAAGGCACCATTATCATAAGTCATATTTCCTTTTGGTTGTCTCAGTTATCCTCCCGTTCTACCTTTTTTTTGCACTAAAATGGCTCTTTGACCTTGTTGATTACGATACAATAGACACCCGATATACAATCTTCTGCTCTATCATTATCGCAGTGACCATGATAGCATCCTCATTTGGTTATTTCCTTGGTACAAAAGTCCTAAAGCTTGATCACCTGAAACATCAAAGAAAAATCCTAAAGGAAGAATTAAATAAACTAAAGCTCAAACAGATTGATGAGATTGTCAAATTCATCGGTTTTGAAAGTAACCAGAAACTGGATAAGGCAAAAAAAATTGAAGAGATTATCAAGCTCAAAGAAAGGGAACTCAAGGAGACTATTGCTTTCATAGAAGAAGACATAATTGATTATAAGATCAATTTCCATAAAAAATGAAATATAATATATCACCAAATCTATTGATGAAATCGATAATTATTATGTTCTTAGTAATATTGATTCCTATTGCAATAGCACATGATATATCTGACTCTAAAACGACAACCTTTATTAAAAAAGAATTTGCTTCAAGAGGGCTATTATCAAGGATGGCTCCAATACATGAAGGAGCCCTATCTGACGAAGATTCTTCCACAACACCTCTACTCCATACAATAAAGGATGCAGTAGTCTATGGTCAGGATATGATTGAGTCTTACACAAGGCTTAATGATTCTATAAATGTGGAATTGCTTGTTAAAATTGATAATGATTGTGACATCTCACCAGATCAGTTGAAGGTTGGTGCAGTTGATTTCTATGAGTGCGTCAATGAATCTGGCTGTTACCACCGATGTAAATTTCAGTCCAGCCAGGTTATGTTGAGCCCACAGACTCAAACTGTAAATGTATTGGTCTATGATGATGACGGTATTGAGTTATCCTTCAGCAAGCCATCGATATATTTTTATGTGGATTATTTGCCTCCGGAAGTATCAAGCATCACTTTTGATCCCCCCTACAGCGCATCAGGGTCATCAGTCCTTATTGGGGCACAGATCAATGAATATTCTTACTCAACCTCAAGTTCATCATACTGTGTTGGTGTAAAATCATATGATATTTACAAGGATTCTTCCAAATTGAAGAGCGTCAATGTTAATGGAAGAACTGGCCTATGCCAGATGTCAGTAGAACATAACATAACCACGAGCGAACTACAGCTCACAGATGGATATAACAACATCTGCATTGTGGCTTATGACACATTTGGACAAAACTCCACAAAACAATGCGCAAATTTCATGTATGACAGCAAAGCACCTGTCTTGTCGCTTAGCAATATTGACATTGAAGCATCTGACGGAAGTGACATATCATATTACAAAATAGGGGATGACTTACGACTAAGTTTTGAGATAAATGTTGATGAGAATATCTCCGGAATCAAATCAGGAAGCATAAAAGTGAATCTCTCTGAGTTTGGTCAGACTGAACTCTACTCTCCATCATCCTGTGGAACAGATACATATTGTGTCAATGATGTGACCTTTCCAAATAACTCATCCTCCGTAAACAATAAAGTATACATAGAAGCAGAGGATAATGCAGGCAATAGCATTATTCAGTCCTTCTCGATAACAAGAAGTCTTACAGTAGACGAGAACGCACCAACAATAACAGCTTTTATTATAAAAGATAATGATGGAACCGAACTTGATCAACGCATAATACCAGGAGACTTCTATGCAGATGTAATAATCCAGATCAAAGAAAATGAATCAGGTCTTGACGAATCCAGTGTTATGGGAGATTTTAGCAATTTCTTGATTCAGGGCAGCGTTGACGTACAAGATCCATTCTCACAGGCTGGGCAAACTCAGTCCGGCACAGCTACCTGCCAGTATACAGATGATTATTACGTATGTCTCTTCGATAATGTATACATTGACCTTAACCAGTCAGGGTCCAAGTCATTTACAGTAAATGCGACAGACAATTCAGGAAACACAAAAACACAGACTTTTTCATACGCTTTTGAAGTAGATGCAACAGCTCCAGAAGTTAGTGCATATCGAACAGATTACTCTCAAGACAACATGTACTGGCTGGGTAAAAACAACAACACAATTTATGTGGATTTAATCGAAGCAGGCATAGGATTGTACAATAAGACAATTTATCTCGACGGTTCAAACATAAATTCCAATAACAAGATTGAACCTTATAATTGTACTGGAGGATGGATTTGTGAATTCCGTGGAGTTGATGTTACAAGTGCATCAGACGGTTCAAACATATCTTTTGGACTCAATATGGACTCAGCTGACGATCTGGGAAATGAGATCACTGAATCTTATCCAGGATATTTCATAATAGACCTAACTGCTCCATCTTTCATTAACATATCACAAAATTCATCTACAGGCTTCTGCCCGACTTATCTGGATAACCTTTTCATCACTGCATATGTTACTGAAAGCGGCACAGAAGAAGTGACAATTTCAGTTGATGCAGATGAAATCTCAACATATACAAATCCTGTTTTCTCAAACAGCTGTGAGCTTGAAGATAATGAAACAAATCTTTGGAAATGCGAACTTACAATAACTGACTTAAACACTTACTACACTGATGCAACGCTAGACGTAGTACTCAGTGATGGTGTTGGCAATAATCATACTGAGTCAATTGATGTTGAGGTATGTAAACATTCATCTGATACTCCTGTTTGTGTTACAATCTCCTACGACACACCTGAGACACTTCCAGAGAAAGTTGACCTTCTGGCCATGTCAACGACTTCTGTTCCATTATTTATTCATCTTAACTTAAATGTCTGCGCTGATGGCATTATTTATACTAAATCAATCGATTGTTCCGATACAGGTAACCTTGACAGTACATATGCCCCATATTTGATAGCTGACTCTACAGATGACCCTTATCTTTCAATGCGCCTGAAAGGGACAGAGATCGTTGATGAAGATGACGATGACAAGATGGACATCAAGTGTAATCTCTCGATGAAGATGCGAGTTGGCTCAACAGTGTATGAAGATCTGGAGCAAGAGTCCATTTCACTCAATGTTGAGACTTACAACAATCCATTGGGAAGCATTGGAGATGAAGCTAATGAGACCATTCAGGAACTTGAAGACAAAATTGATGGCCTGGAAACTGAAATAAAGGATATGGAGGACGACCTTGAGACATGGACTACCATCTGCCAGATTGTAGACTTAATATTGAAGATCGTCAGTCTCATACAGGCAGTCTCAAGCATACTTACTGGTATTGGGTGTGCGATTGCAGCATTTCCTCCATTGGCAGGAGTTGGTGAAGCAATTGCCAAAGCAGGCTGCTGGGTCTCAAGCATATTTAACTTCTTAGGAGGGTCGTGGTATACAGATAGCCCAATGCTTCAGAAGGCCATTGGTATTATAGGTTTCCTAATGAAACTTCAATGCGCAATGGTATCCTGTAAAATCTGTACAACATCCTACTGGCAGGGTGCATTCTTTTCAGCAGTAGGAATGGCAGCTAATTTTGTCGCTACAGGATATACTCCTCCATCTGAAATATCTAGAACGGAAGGAAAATGGGTTCGTGATGATGATAAATCTGCAGAATCGGGTTCTACTATGTATCGTTATGAGGGTGACATACAATATGTGGAAGATGCAAATTTATATGATTCATATTCTAACATTAGGGCACATAGTGGTCCAATGGGTTGGACCGAAAAGGATGAGTCTTGGTCTGAGAAAATTGCGTCTGATTGGTCAAGTGGAATAACCGGAGGTTGGCGATCTGACCCTTCAATGGCAAACCATCCAGATAATCTTGACTACAGTGCAGACTCTGTTGATGATGGATATATAATGAATCCATACAAGTCCATCCACTTTGCAAAAGGATGCTACTGCAAGCCGGGCGAAATATATAATAAGAGGAAGATGAGACAGCTCTATTGCATCCAGAAGGACTGCATCCAGCAGAATGCCCTGGTTGGGCTACCTACTTATGCCTGCGACCTACAGATGAAAGAGAACTGGTGCTTATATGTTGACAGCGCAGAATACTTAAAGTATGGGGCAGACAATATCTTCCAAGAAGTCATGGACAATTTAGTAGATATAATATTTAGTGATATGCTAGCAGCAGCACTGGCAATTGTAGGTATTGCATGTCAGGTCTTCCAACTAATACTGGGACAATCCCTTGCTACATGTAATGCAGACCATGCTCCGGTTTGTTCATCGAAATGGTGGGTAATCGGATGCGGGCTTGTCAGCGCAGCTCAAGGAATTATGAGCCTCATGTCACTTATGAACAACGGCTTTGATACAGATTCGTATAACAGCGCCTTACAGGGGACGGATTACTGCTCATGAAAAAGACAATTATTGTATGGATTACAGCACTTATGATTTTGGCACAAATAGCCACAGCAGGGATATTTGGAGGCGACGACAGCGACTCACCAGTTGGCTTTGATTGGTATGAAGTAGAGGACTGGGAGCGCACATACTGCCAGGGATATGCAGGAACAGATACTTCCCAATCATATTATGGCAGCACACAGACTGCAACAGAGTACCCTTGGAGTGTTGTTCTGGTTACTATTCAAGCTGAAAAAGAAAATTACACTATTGACGGGAACGATACATTCCTCTATAAGTTATCTTATTATATCAGACCTGGAAATGGAAGCATGGATTTCGCAGTCAGAGCAGTCTGCTCAGATTGCACAGATCAATACAAACAGATACAGGGACAGACGACTATTTCCAGCACATCAGGAATGTCTGGATATGAAGCATGGTATACTAATGAAACATACACAAAAGCCCAAATTAAATATGTGGGTTCCGGTACAGGTGTCTCAAGTACGTTTACCGTGCCTTTCGTTGATGAAGATTATGAGTATGATGACGCCTGCACAGGCTGTGGAAGCTCTGGCGGTGCTGGCACATGGGATGATTGGTGAATATGATAAAATATCTGGCACTTGGACTTGGACTTGCTGTTTTTGCTTATCAATGGTATAAGGTTAAAAAAACAGAGTTCTTGATATATACTGCAATATTTTTCTATGCCGGATTTGCAGCCTTATCTGCGATTACAATGCGTTTTTTTACTATTGATATCCAATATCTTGGAGTAGCTGCCCTTCTGATATCAATATCTGCATTATATACTGTTTATCCATTGGAAAAATATATTACCAAGTTAAAGAAATACATTATGGTACGACCAACTTGGGCATACATGAAGAGATGTGTATTATCAGACCTTTCATTGATAATCATAATTGCTCTGATAATTGTTGCAACAGGACTGCTTGTCAATAATTCCCCTCAGAAAATCAGTGAACTGTCCAAAGAACTTTTGATCATCGGTTCCCAGGCAACATCCTCAAGTCAAACTGCAGGTTTATCCGACCGTATGCAAAATGTTGACTCAAGCTTAATGGGCTTGGTTTTATTTTATCTTGGAATATTTTTTGTAGCAATTAATCTGATAATTATTGCATTCTATTCAACAAGATCATTTATATATTCTCAATTATTGGGTAATAAACCAAGCTGGAAGGATGGACTCAAATTAACAGTTAGAGGTTATGTATCAATATTGCTTCTAATTGTTTTTTCTGTTATTATAGCATTGATAATAAAGGATTGGATGACAGTGGTCATTCTGGCAATAGCTGTGATACTTTTTGTATTTTTGTCCTTCCATATGAGCTCGATTAATTATGAAAAAAAGAAGATTGTAGCTGTTATTAAAATCACTTTTAAAGTGTTAAAAGACAAAATCCTATACTCCCTTGGTGCACTGTCATTGATACTATTCATAGTAAACCTTTACCTCCTCGCCCTGAGCAGAATTATGCTCATGTCCCAGTTCATCATGAATATAATGATAATAATAACGCTCATTATCACATACATTTACATAATATGGGTAAGATTAGTGTACTTTAACATATCAACTACAAAATGAAAAAAAGAGGCCAAATTACAGCGATAATGATCGCATTACTTGTGTTAGCCATATCAGTGTCCTTAGCATATTACTTCTATTACACCCAGGTCCGGACAGGAAGTGAGGTGGGCGTAGACATAACTTCAAGTGCTGGAGAGACTATAACAATTGGAAATACATATGTGCAAAACTGCCTTGACAATGCACTCGTCGACATTGTCTCAAAATTAGGTGAAAGAGGTGGATATGTATCTCTTGACGACAATGAACTTGGAATCAGTTTTGATCTCGACAGCATGAAACCGACGGAATCCGAGGCTGTTGCTTTTACTACAGGGGGAGATTACTTTATACCATACTGGTGGTTCATGCGAAAACCAAATGATTGTCTGGCATGTACCATGGATTCAAAAGCACCAAGCAAGACATTAGTAATAGAGCAGATAGATAAATACGTCAAACAGGAATTTCTTGATTGCTTACAAGATTTCAAAGCAATAAAAGACATGGGATATGAAGTTGAGACTGACTTAGATCCACAGCTCGTCGTAGAGTTTGGAGCAGAAGATACACTCGTCAAGCTTTCCATGCCCTTCTCCTTAAAAAAGCAGGATGTTGAGAAAGTGGATTTTGATAGATTTGAATCAAGATATAATGTTCCACTTTCAAAATTCTTCACAATTGCATCTACAATAACAGAATTCGAAAAAACAGTCATGGCCTTTGATAAAATCCTAATTAACATAATCTCTTTATATGGAAAACCAAAATACGATGCAATTCCACCAATGGCATATTCAGATAACGAGCCTTTGTATGTTACATGGAGCAAAACCTTGGTTGAAAGACAGGTTCGTGAAGTCATGATGTCAACAATACCTTTCATATCAATAAATGGATCAGCTAATGAATTTGTCATACCTTCGTCTGACCCGTATTCAGCAGGTGTTTACAATACTTTTGTATGGGACATCTTTGATCCTGATTATGATATCAGTGCCTATGAGATCTATTTCCATTATCTTGGCTGGCCATTTCACTTTGATATAACACCAAGGAACGGGGATACAATTAAACCAGACACTGTTATCAATACCTTTTTTATGAATGTCAGACCACCTACATATTACAATAGGTATAATTTTTTCTATGATCTGTCAGTGCCGGTTGTTGTTGAGATCAGGAACAACAAAGTAGCCAACAAAAAAGGATATTCATTCTTCTTTGCACTTGAGGCTAATATCCGTGACAATATGGACATGTACAGGTTCAATGATGGAACAGGTTCATATGGCTCGATGGATTATTCTAATGTGAATGTTACATTGGATTACATAATCAGTAACGGAACCAGAATGGTATCTACTTCCAACACCCAGTCCTCAAGAAAACTGTTCTGCAACACTAACCAGCGATTATCAGCAAATGTTACAGTCAATGTAATTGATGGTTATACAGGTCAGCCCCTCAATAATACACTCCTCCAGTATTCATGCGGAGACCATGCGATCTGTCCCCAGGGCTATGCTCATTATGACCGAACTACAATGAAATCCTCATATGAAGCCAAGTTCCCTGTATGCTTAGGAGGCGCTCTATATGCAAGTGCTCCTGGCTATGAAACAGCAGTCACAAATCTTGACACTAACTTTGAGGATGAAAAGACCGTTGAGATTGGTCTGTACGAAAAAAGGAACGTATCTGTTGACTTCAAAGTATATCAGGCAACTGACTCAAATATATTATCTGGTATGGGTGGCACATTAAACACAGATGAAATGGCTATAATCAGCCTCCAAAAGATTAGAAATGCATCAAATTTCTTTGAAGATCATGTGAGTTATAAGCTAATTGCATTTGGAAATGGCACGACCGGTCTGGACAACATCGATCTCGTTCCAGGCAAATATACTGTCTCTGGACAAATATTAGATATGGCTGGATACACAATACAGGCACACTGCAAACGCTATTGTTCTTCCTATGATAGTGATGGGGATTGCGAATCCTATTCCACAACACCTGATCAAAACATAGATATATCTCCTGCTCCAATGGGGGGGATTGATATAAATTCCACTGATCCATTGATTATCCTTCCACAAGATCTCAGATTTGCTAATAATCTTGAAATAAGATTAGTGCGTGTCAGACAGTCGACATGTGTTGATGAAGCAAACATGACCAGCACGGACAGCTGCCAGGCTCCTGGCGGAATTTGTATTGGGATGAGCGAACTCACAAGATGGATGCAGTTGAATTCTGATAATTATGTGGAGTTAATGCCAAGATTAGGATAATCTGAAAATATTCTTGAATCAAGATAATTAAGAACTATCTCCTTCCTGTTCTGTGTTTTTGATATGGATACAGGAATCCTTAAGCAGACTATTTGTTATCTTCTCACAGGCATCATAGTCATGGTTCCTTAGCGCTGACGCCATATAACAACTGTTTCGGTTGAATTCATCACTGATTTCATCGCATAATTCACTTTTCTCGGAGTTAAGGGCAATTTCTCTGAAACAATTGTCTCTTGTAGAATCTTTAGATATTAATTTGCATGATTCTGGATCATTGTTGATCTTTGCAGTTCTGTCCACGCAGTTATCTCTCGTATAATTCTTCAAAATTTTTGTGCAGATCTTAGTGTTATTTGTAATCTTCGCCAATTCAAAATAGCAGAAATCCTGCATTAAAGCATCTGTTAGTTGAGTACAGACCTTAGCTGCATCGCTGAGATCTTTTGAACTCTTATCTTCGAGAATTTTGATTATTTCATTATTTGTTAGATCATCATACTCACCAGTAGGTTCTACTGGTGGTTCCACTGGTGGCTCTACTGGCGGTTCGACGGGCGGTTCAACGGGTGGCTTTACAGGTGGTTCTACCGGAGGTTCCACTGGTGGTTTCACCTCTGTAGTATTACTGGAAACCAAAGTGAATTCCTCACTTTCCGCAATGGCAACATCCTCTGCCCCATACTTGATTTTTCCACGCACAAAATACTTCCCAGGAATAAAATCAATGTTTGTCTTGATAGAAACAGTATTTGTCAGTCTGGTTTCTATAGCAGCCTGTTGGCTCTTTCGTGATACTATCTTGCCTTTCTCATCAATAATATCAAAAAAAAATCTTAAATCAAATCGATTATCAGAACCCATATTAAATACAGAATAGGAAAACACAATATCATCTCCGACCTTAAATTCAGTAGTATCAAGATTTATCTCAAAGTCAAGCAGTTCAGAAACATCAATAGAGCCTCCAGGTCTGAAGAATAATAGTCCCAGTGTTATTAATGCTGCTAAGCATATTCCTCCAATAACCAACAGTACTTTATTTGACACATCAAACATATGGTGATGAGTAACTTCCACATGTTGAGGGAACATGGACATCCCAGAATCTATTGCATTCGGCTGATAACCATAGGACAACAGATAGTTCTTCAGTTGCCCCCTATCAATACCCTTGTCCAGCTGTGCAGATATGAATTGTTCAAGCTGTGGATTTGAATAATAACTTATTTGAATGGCTTTATTGATATCTTCCTGGCTGTAACCTTTTGTAAGAAGGAATTTCTGTATTGAGGGATAATCATAGCCCTGACTAGCAAGCTGCCTGATATAATTAGTTAATTCCCTCAAACCCATAGATAATTTAATCAAATCTAATTATTTAAAGCTTTCGCGAACATCTAATGGTACTTAAATACCAAAAAGATTATATACTCCGCTCCAGTGATACTTAGTCAATGCTAAAAATATACAATCCCAGGCAGACTGTACTGATAACCTCCCGTGATAAAATCGATCTATATGGTAAGTCAACCATTAAAGATAATATCATGACCTGTGACTGGCACACCCCGATATCATTCAAGCCTTTATATTATGCTGTTTCAATATCGACACAATCACTCACACACAGCTTAATCGAAAAATCGAGGGTATTCTGCATAAACTTCATACCAGAGACAATGAAAAAAGAGGCAATCCTGTGCGGCAGGCATTCAGGAACCCATACAGACAAATTTGAAGCAACAGGATTGGGAAAATCTGAATGCGAAAAGATTGACGGTCCAAGAATAACTGAAGCATTGGGCTATTTGGAATGCGAACTGGAAGATATAAAGGCATATGGAGACCACACATTATTTGTAGGCAAAATACTCCACTCCCATCTTCAGAATTTAGATAAGCGACTCTTTCATACATATGAGAATGATTTTACAACAACAAAATAGGTGATACTATGGATGATCAAGAAAAAATCAAGAATTTAAGTAAAATGGCAGAAGCACTTGCTGCCAGCGGGCTTGCATCAAATATTAAGGAAGCTGAAAAACTATCAGAATCTCTTCTCGAGACATTGAAAACAGGACCAGAAGAAACTGATGAACCACAAAAGACAGTGGCTGAACAGATGGCAGAAGATATAATCTCTAATGATGTGGTCCAAGAAGTTGAGTCTGCCTCCAATCATGTCTCACAAGATGCTTCAGATGCTTCAGATGCTTCAGATGCTTCAGATGCTTCAGATGCTTCAGATGCTTCAGATGCTTCAGATGCTTCAGATGCTTCAGATGCTTCAGATGCTTCAGATGCTTCAGAAGAATCATCTAATGATATCAGCGATACTGACTCACCGGCAGAAGCCATATTGAATACTCAAGAGGATGATGGACAATCTGAGAATATTGAAGATGCTGATAATCAGACTGACACGGAAAAGGATGATGTGCATGAAGATACAACCAACGCCAGTGAAACTGATGGAAATGTATCAGCAGATGACAAAACAGACATTGATAACCAAGAACCCATAGCTGATGACCTTGTTGACTCTGCTAATGCTGACATAAAATCTCAGGAGCCGATAGACGACGTGCAAGACCTGACGCAAGACGATGAAGAGCTTGAATCAACTGAAGCTCAATCGGAGGCAGCCACTCCTTATGCTGGACCCGAAGTAGTTGAAGAACATCCTCAAGAAGAAGATGAAGATCTTGAATCAATTGAAGCTCAATCGGAAGCAGCTGTTCCTGAATCTCAACCTGAAGTAGTTGAGGAACAGTCTCCGCAAGATGATGAAGGTCTTGAATCAATTGAAAATCAATCGGAAGCAGCCATTCCCGATGCTCAACCTGTAGTCGAGGAACAGCAAGCGGACAGTGTGGAAGATATCGAAACTGTACCAGAAGGCTCTGAAGTTGAAAAAGGAATGGATTCTACACAAAATGACATTCCAAATGAGACTAAAGAGGAACCAATTGACGATTGTGATGGTAGTAGCGCCTCAAATAACGATCCTGATGGGGACTCTGACGATGATAATACTTCAGTTGATGAAATCAGTCCAAATGATGTCGTCGAGGATGAAAAGGAGCCAATAAAAGAATCTGAAGAAGAAAACTATGATATTGAAGAAAATGATGACAAAAAAGATGACAATAATAGTATCATGACATCAGATGACAAAGCTTCTGAGGTAGAAGAGAATACGGACACAGATATGCCAGGAGATAATAAGGACAGTGTCGACGGCAAATCGGCTGAAAACAAATCCCAAAAGCCGATGTCAGAAGAGGAAAAATATCAGCATGAGCATTCAACATTCTGGTCTGAATACAAGCGATGAAATAATAATTTTGGGTTGTGAGGGATATGACACCATCACACCTTATCATATCTAAACAAAAGCTTTAAATAGATATTAGCCCAATCAGGACTAGGATGAAAGAGAGAGTTACTTTAACACTGAGTGATCAGATTCTCAGGCGTGTGGACGGTCTGATTGATGGGTATCAGATCAAGAACAGGAGTCATGCTGTTGAACTTATGTTATTGAAAGCCTTAGGTTCAAATGTACCAACAAAAGCAATAATTCTCGCAGGAGGGCTTGGGACAAATATAAACAAGAACAGTGAAATCCCAAAAGCACTTATTCCATTGAAAGGAAGAACTGTGACAGAATTTGTATTCGATCAGCTCAAAAAATATGGAATAAAAGAAGTAATAATGGCTGTAGGCCATATGAAAGACAAGATTAAGGAATACTTTGGTGATGGTCATCAATTTGGTATGAAAATATTGTATCTCGAAGAGGATGATAATTTAGGAACAGCAGGTCCTCTGAAACTGGGTAAACATCTTCTTGATGAACCATTCATCGTCACTTGCTCTGATATAGTATTTGATATAGACATAGAAGAGATGTTTAGACTACACAAGGCCAAGAATGCTTTGGCTACCGTCGCACTGACAACTATTGATGATCCTTACAATTTTGGTGTGGCAAATCTTTCAGGTAGCAATATACTTGAGTTTATCGAGAAGCCTCCGAAGGATAGCAGTATGACCAAAATGATAAGTGCTGGATTCTATATAATTGAGCCTATTGTGCTTGATCTGATACCCAAAGGCCATACGACCCTAGAAAAAGACATATTCCCAAAACTGGCAGCAGATAAAAAACTGATTGGTTACCCATTCAGTGGGTATTGGTTTGATACATCTATACCTGAGTATTACAAAGCAGCAAAAGAGCTACTTGAATGAGGGGGAAATGCAGGAAATTAATCTTAAGTCAATAGACCATAACGTATCTATTAGGGAAGGATTCTTCGAGGATTTGAACATAGATGAACCTGCACATTGTGTTCTTATAGCTACAAAACCTGATATTATCAAGCAGGCGCCATTGATCCTTGAGATGAGGAAAAGAGGTGTCCCGCACTTTGTATGTCATACAGGACAGCACTACGACTGGAATCTATCTGGCGGTCTTGAACAGGAATTTGATATTAAACCAGACATTAATCTCAACATCGACGGTCCCATGTATGAAAAACATTCTCAGTTGATATACCGGTTTGGAGAAGTCCTGTCCAGAATTAAGAAAAAGGGAGGCGAAGTGATTCCATATCCTCACGGAGATACGCTGACTGCAGTAGCAGGTGGAATCGGGTCATATATGAATGAATACGCAGTTGCTCATATTGAAGCAGGACTGAGGACTCTGACTCCTCCTTTAGATACTCTTAATTCCCTATTAAAAATTGACTTACATAAGTCTGATTTTGACATTATGGATTATTATAACAAGCTCCAGACAGAACAATTTGAATATGGATCAAATGAACCGTATCCCGAGCAGTTTGATACAAGATGCGCAGCAGCAACAGCTGGGTTGCATTTCGCTCCTACAGAACTTAACAGAACAAATCTGCTTAACGAGGGATATCCAGAAGATAGGATACACATTGTCGGAAACACCGTCGTAGATGCATTGAGATTTGCAGAGGACAGAGTTAATAAGTCAAAAATATTTGAGAAATATCCTGCATTGGAAGACGGCGAGTTTGTCAGATTCTGTATCCACAGACGGGAAAACGTATCAAATGAACAGCGATTTAAGTCAATTTATAGTGCTATGAAACAACGAATCACAGCCGGAAAAAATACTCTGCTTATTAGCCTCGGAGCTACAGAAATGGCATTCAGATCATTTGGACTTAAAGAAGAGATCCAAAAACTCGATGAACAGTTCGAGAATTTCATATATTCTCCTGTCTGGCCATTCTATACTGACGTTATAGCAGCCACAAAAAAGTGCAGACTCGTCGCGACAGATTCTGGAAGCATGCAGGAAGAATGCAACATGCTTGGTGTACCATGCGCAACATTGCGTTTTAATTCTGACCGACCAGAATCGATCATGGCGGGTTCAAATATTCTGGCACCACCTATCAATGGAGAGATTGTAAACCATATAATCTCTCAGGCAGAAGATAATGATGACCTCAATAGAGAATTGTCGTCCAAAAAGAACCTATATGGAGAAAACGTATCTAGCAAGGTCTTGGACATTGTAACTGGTCTAAAAGAACCATTGTTCAGGTTTGACCATACAAGACTCAAATTTGACCAGAACAATTTCTGGAAAGAGAAGCGAGCAAACTGGTGAGATAATGAAAGCAATAGTACTTGTTGGAGGATATGCAAAAAGGTTATATCCATTAACTCAGAATACACCCAAGGCTCTTCTTCCGGTTGCAGGCAAACCAATAGTGCATTATATGCTTGAGGAATTGCAGGCAAATGGTCATATTGATACAATATATCTATCGACCAACAGAAAATTTGAATCACATTTCAAGAATTATCTAAATATTGCACAAAATCTTGATAAGACTGAGATTATCGTCGAAAATTCAGATAGAGAAGAAAATAAATTAGGTGCAATAGGCGCCTTGAATTATCTTATTACTCAAAATGACATGAAGGATGATCTGATGTTTCTTGCAGGAGACAATATATTTGAGAACGTTATAACAAGTATGATTAATACATTTATACAAAATCAGCGCGTTACTATTGGAGTACGCGATAGGAAAGATATTAAATTAATTCGTAACAGGTATGGAGTTATTGAGACTGATAAAGAGTGTATTGGAAAGGTGATAGGATTCGAGGAAAAACCTGATGATCCAAAATCCACACTTATTAGTACAGGAATATATATCATCCCAAGAAGCAAACTGCATATGATTATTGATTATTGTAAAACAAACAACAACCTTGATGCACCAGGTTACTTTTTTCAGTGGTTGATTAAAAATACTGATGTATATTCTTATGAATTCACAAGCAAGTGGTTTGACATTGGACAATTTGACCAGCTTAATGAAGCCGCAGAATATTTCGCAAACAAAAATAAGAGAGGATTATGATGATATCGGATAAACCATTCAAAGCATATGATATTAGGGGATTATATCCTCAGGAAGTAAATGAAGAACTAGCATACAAACTTGGCAGGTCTATTGTTGATCTTTTTGGACCAAAAAAAGTAGTCATTGGCAATGACATGAGAGTGTCATCACCATCCCTAACCAAAGAACTCACAAAGGGATTCATTGAAGCAGGATGCGATGTAGTGCAGATAGGATTGTGCACGACACCGCTGTTGGGTTTTAGTGTTGTAAGCAAAAAATTTGACTTTGGAGTCATGGTTTCTGCATCCCACAACCCTGCGAAATATAATGCATTCAAATTGATAATGAACGGGGGTCTTCAGATGCATATTGATTCAGGAATCTCTGAACTTAAGAAACATATCATGACAAACCACTTCAGCTCTCAAATAGCATCAGGGAATGTTGAAAAGGCCAGTTTCTTAGAAGAATATCTTGAACATATCATTAGCTGCTGTAATGACCTGAAAGGAATCCGGGCAGTAGTAGACTATGGAAATGGGGTTGGAGCATTAACATCAAGTCCCGCTTTCAAAAAACTTGGCATTGATCTTACTGAACTATACCCTGAACCCGATGGCAACTTCCCTAATCATGCAGCAAATCCTCAGGAACTGGGAAACGTAGAAGAATTACAGCAGGAAGTCAAATCAAATAAGGCAGAGATCGGCATTTTCTATGATGGTGATGCAGATAGATCACTGATTGTTGATGAAAAAGGGGATATAGTAGCTCCAGATATGCTATTAGCAGCACTTGCAACAGAAGAACTCAAAAAACATCCCGACAAAGTGTATTATGATCTCAGATTTTCAAAAGTTTTACCAGAGATAATCAGAGAACTTGGTGGTACTCCAATAATGATGAAAGTTGGTAATCCTTTTTACAAGGAAAAACTCATCAAAGAAGGAGGAATAATCGCTGGAGAGTTCTCTGGTCATATAATGTTCAAAGAAAATTTATGTCTAGATGATGGATTGTTTGCAGCTGTCAAATTTATGAATATCATGCGAGAACAAAATAAGACTGTCTCTGAAATTATTGAACCATTTAAGAAATATTATGGATCAGCAGAAATTAATCTTGAAGTTGAAGATGCAGACGTGACAATGCAAAAAGTCAAAGAACAGTTTCCCGATGGTAAAAACATTGATCTTGATGGCGTTTACATCGTATATGAGGACTGGTGGTTTAGTCTGAGAAAATCTAATACTGAACCGCTTGTAAGACTGAGACTTGAAGCTAATACCTCTGATTTGATGGAAGAAAAGAAAGATCAATTATTAAAAATCATCAAATCTGAAGTTATATGATTAATGTATTTTAACAGATAACAATATTTTAGATTATCAGATTTAATACTCATCTATACCAAGCTGTGGATGGAAATCACCTTGTCCGGAATATGGATCGGCAGTTGGATAATTAAAGAATCTCTTCATCCAGTCTTGAAATTTATAAGCTTCTTTCGTGAGGTTGACTCTGTGAAATTGAAGTTCTCCTCTAATGATTCTCTTTTCGAATACTTGCTCAAAATGCTTGAGGAACCAGTGGTTTTTCCAGTGGTCACCATAATCTGTGACCAACCTTGCAACAACTTTTATCTCAACTTCCCCAAGATTTGCCTTGAATTTCTTTCCTCTGTATAAGTAATCAACCTGTTTTAAATACAAAACATGGAAATTTACATCAAGAAAATATCTGAAATATGTACTTGGTGAGCCACCTGTCACGCCATCACCAGCCTTATCAAATCGCCACCAGATCCACAGCTCTTGTGTGTTGTTTGAAAGGAATCTATGGAGATATTTAGTTTCAGGGAAATCAGAATGCGACCTGCCACACCATCCATTTTCCATAAAATATTCTGAGCAGGCTTTATAGAACTTTTTCATATGAAAATAATCCCTATGCTTTACCCTATAATCTGCTGCGATGTATCCCATGATTTACAGTTAAGCAACTATCTATATAAATATTACGATAATTTTATATACTGGTATGGTAATTATATACCTCAAGCTAATCAAACCTATATCATGTATTAGCCTATGTCGTCCAATGATTTATGTTTTACATTAAAAGAAGAGGCCTTAAATGTCAGAATCTGAAAAACTGCTTGAAAAGTATGGCTTTAAACCAGAAGTAATGGAGCTAGCTATTAATCAATGGGGAAAGACAAGTTATCCAAGCCCCAAACGTAGATTTTGGCTTTCTCTAGAAGCATACAACCAATCTATTGAGGATCATTATCATTGGATATATGACTATATGCTCCATGACCTTTCCTTCCCACATACTAATTTCATCAAGATTGTTGACACATCGACAGCAGCAGAGGGTTCGTCTTTTTTTGGTTCTGGCATGCAGCGTCTTGGCCTTCAGCAGGACAAGATATCTCAATTTCTGGCAACTGCTGGCAAGATGATAAAAGAGATGTTCCAGTTAGTTCGTGAATTACGGATTTTGGATGAAAGACTCAGCTATTATGAAGATAGTATGGATGCTGACAGCAAGTCAAGAAAAAGTGCTGAAATAACACTCAAAGGTATTTGGATTGACATGGTCGAGCAGGGAGGAAAGAATCCAAGCTCAGTTTATGGGATGGCGAGGGAACTTCAGTTTACAACACTTCCAGATCTCTTTTACAATACACATCCACTTAAAGGTACGGACGTTGATAAAGTAGTCGATAAGCTTGATTTCAACCGAAAAGTAAAAGAAGTTCTTAAAAGAAAATTGAGAACTTTCCTCGAATGGAAAGAACACTCATACAGAGAGATAAAGACCAGAAGAAAGTTCACACTTAAATATCTTAGACAACATTTTGACATTATCAGGATGTATATGGCATGGGTGAAGCCATACTTAAAGTATGTAAAGAGACTGATGATGAATGATAAGATGCTTGATGACCCTAAGCTTGTTGGAGCATTTGAGACAATGACCATTGAAGTTGAATATCTCGCATACAAATTTCCTTCAAACAAAGAAAAACCACAGAAATCACAAAATAAGAGTGTCTATTCAGTAATATTGGTCACATTCGAATTCAAGTCCCATGCTGATATGACATTCAATCAGGATGGTTACCAGCATAAAGGACCCTTGCACGTTGGATCTACTGAATTTTATGTACGAGCTTACACATGGACTAAGAAGGAGATAGATAATTACGTCAAATATCGTGAAGAAGAAGACTTTGATCTTATGGGAATAATTGACGGCACTGTTAAGGCAGCTATGGATGCCCTAGGTGATGAACTTAGGGATTATCTCATCGAAGCCGGGGAAAAGGATGAAAATATAATCCCACCAAAACAGACTGAAGAATCCCCTGAAGAGCCCGAAGAGCAGCCACCTGGAATGCTTGATCCATTATCAGCAATAGGAGATGGATTTAAAGGTATATTGGGTGCCGTGACAGGAACAAAGAATGGTGACTCACTTCAAGGTAAATATGTTCGTAGTATAGAAGACGAAGCTGCGTGGAATCAAATTAAGAGCGAAGTATATTATATTTACAAAAACTTCAAGAAAGGTCACAAGCTTTTTAGCTTGTAACTGTAATTTCAGATTTTTTTGATTCCACAAATTTTATATTATCCTTTTTCTACAGCTCTATCTATGCCTGAAAAAACTGATCCAGAATCAAAAGGGGCAAGTCCACCTAGAGAACGGGATGAATTATTGCGACTCATTCATGAAACTAAGGAGCAAAAAAAGAAAATAGATGAACAAGAGGTGCAGTCAGACAGTGAGGCTGAACCAGATGAAGAGGATATGGTACTTTATAAACAGGCAGCCGAGGGACAAATTTCTGACTTGTCAAACCTCCTGGATACAGACACAAATGAAGCTACAATGGAAGAAAAACTTGGTGGGAGCATTCCAATTAAACAAGTTGAATACCAGTTAATAAATGACTATGAAGAATTGCGTGAGATGAGCTCAACCACTAATCTGAACACATACCAAATCCAGAGATTGGATGAAATTCAGGATAGGATGGAAAGCGCTCAGAACTATGAAGCAGTCAGCGCTACGGTCTCAAATATTATTAATACTGCCCAAAGCATTACATATAATATCAGGAAATATAATAATTTGGGTTAGTCTATTTTTATGTTAAATTATTTATATGTCAATTTAATTTTTTGTTAATTTATTCATTCTATGTAATGAAATTAGCATATAAAAGATATAATTCTAAAGATAATTTATGAGATCATTTGATAATTTATTAGATAATTAATAAGAGGATTTATAAATAAGTACTAACATTTTTATATTAGTATACTTTTTAGTATATCTTACGTAGATTAAGCTATAACTAAATAAGATGAAATTCCAATATTTTCATAATATGGACAGAGAATTTGAGCCACTGCCTTCGATACATCCTGAAGCAGAAGATGTCGGAGAAGCAGCTGACCTTGGTATTAAAGATGTTGGTATGAGTGTACCCTTTGGTATTGCTGCCCAAAATGTTGAGGGCGTCGCTGCTAAGATCCGCTCAGGTGCAGGAAACCTTGAACTTGGATTTCCTGGTGCAGTCAGAGGAAACAGGCAAAGCCATACGCCTGGAATGTGGGGTCTTGAACAGCGTGAAGCATTGAGGGAACTCGCAAAGGCAAATGAAGTCAGATTTACTACACACGCTTCCTATGGAATACCAGGTCTTGCTGGACAGGATCAGCAGGGCAACTTCAGCGATGAGCAGAGAAAGATGGTAGTCGACGAAGTCCGCAGAGCCATAGAATTTGCAAAGGACACCGCAGGAGGCGGTTCTGTTGTTGTACATACAGGAGAATTCACAAGACCAATCAGCGAACAGCCATGGGCAAAATCTTCAGACGAACAGTATCGATTTAAACAGTTCCATGATGAACCTGAGAGAGCAATCATTCGTCTGGTCGATAAACGTACAGGACAAGTACTCCAGCAAATCAGGAAAAACCAGGAGGTTGCCCGTGCCAGATGGATGAGGGCTGATAGAGATTATGATCATGTAGTTACAGAAGACAAAGATTTTGTTCTAAACGGACATTCCTTGCATCAGGGAGAGAAAGTGCGAGTCAAGAAAGGACAATATATAGATTATGAAGGAAATCCAGTCAATTTGGACAACAGGGTACCTGTATATAATAGGAAGACTGGCTGGTTTGAGATCGATGTGAACACTTGGGATGATTTTGAGAAAGAAGCAAGAGAGCTGAACGAAGAAAGAGCAAGGTCAAAAGGTATGAACTATAATCAATTCATGCGCGAAAGTGATCCAGAAGATATAATCACACCAGAAGAAGCATTCCTCCACGCAACCACAAGAACCCAGGAGATGGTTGCAAAAGGATGGGCCGGTTCATATGCAAGAGGTCTCGATGATTCATTTGATTTGGTTGAAAGGCTCAAGAAGGCTAGAGACTTTTACAAAGATGTGGAATCAAAACTTCCTCCTGACCAGAGATATAAAGTCAAAGAGATGGACTCTCCAATGACGCATGATCCAGTAATCAATAGATTCCTCTCTTCAGAAGACGGAGACGATAAACTGCCTTCAGAACTATTGGAAAAAGCAATAGATAAACAAAGAAAAGAACTTTGGTCTTACAAAGAGATGGTCACAGGTCAGCTTCAACAGGCAAAAGAACAACAGATACTTCGAGAAAATGTCACAACACCTGAAAAATTTGCACTTAGTAGAAGTTATGATTCATACGCAGATGCAGCGATGTATGCAATGGACAATTCAAAAGATCCGAATAATCCGATCGTAATCACACTTGAGAATATCTTCCCTGAAAGCTATGGTGCCCATCCTGAGGAACTTCATAACTTAATCACTAAAAGCCGTGAAAAGATGGCAGAACGGCTTCAGCAGGAAAGAGGTATAAATAAACCTTATGCAGAAAAGGTTGCTGCACAGCACATAAAAGCGACTCTTGATACTGGTCATCTCAACATGTGGCGCAAATTTTGGCAGGAAGACAAAGACAAATCAAAGGACCAGAATAACAAGGAGTTCAACAAGTGGATGCTTGAAAATGTCGAGAAGCTTGCCAAAGACGGATATATTGGTAATGTTCATTTGACAGATAACTATGGTTACCAGGATGATCATCTTGCTCCGGGACAGGGAAATGCACCAGTAAAAGACATAACTAAAATACTTAAAAAACATGGTTATTCTGGCGCATGGACCGTAGAGCCAGGAGCTGACGCAACAACAGATCAAGGCGATGTTCACGGTCTTATGAAGACATGGAGATATTTTGGGACACCAATATATGGTATTGATACAGCGCCAGGTGTGGGAGCACCCGATAGAAGCTTTACAGATGTATCCCATTCATATTTTGGGTATACAGCGTCACCATATTTCATACATCCTCCATACGCACCGTCAAACGACTGGTCATTATGGAGTCAAGTCCAGATGGAATAATTACCTTCAATAGAATAATAACTTTCAATAATAAATATGCAATAATCAAACAGCGTGATAGTAATGGAAGAAGAAATGAAACGACAGATACGGATCCTGCAGATGCAGGAGAACATGTCATACCAGGAAGCTAAGAAAAGAATTGAACACAAATTCGAAGCAATTGCGCGAATTGCATAAAATTTAACTGCATAAAATTTTGCAATTTGAAACATAGAAGTAATTCAGATATCGGATGTATCTAATGCAAGACATAAATCAAATGCAAGATAAAATTAATTCCATTGAAAAAGCTTATAGACTATCAACTGATCAAATTCTAAGAGCGGGCAGGTTGCCGCTCCATTCCACCAAGAATGGTTTCTGGGGTTTTTCGCCAATACCTGATATATATGATTTATTTGAAAGGATCAATCTAAAAAAATCGTCAAATTTCATTGACCTTGGTTCGGGTGATGGGAGGGTTGCTGCAATTGCTAGCCTATTTACAGAATCCACGGGTATTGAAACAGACCCGGATCTGTGCAATAAAGCAAGAGAAATAATTGGTCGATTATCACTCCAAGTAAGCATACTTAACCAAGATTATCTTGAGTATGACCTATCAAAATATGATTTTTTATTTATAAATCCCGACCAGCCCTTTTCAAATGGACTTGAGAAACAACTCCTCAGGCAAATGAAAGGTACACTTATAGTATTGGAAGATAACTTTAGACCTTTGATTCTCAAGATAAAACAGACTATAGAAACACCGACCTATAAAGCCAATCTCTATAAGAAATAAGACCAATCTATCGATAAAAATAAATCTCAATTAAGTGTGTACTCTATAATAGTAAACAAAGTTATTAAATCTTAAAATATAGTGCCAATCAATGCAGTTTGACATAAAGTCGAAGAAAAATCCTAATCTCACTAATTATCATCAGTCTGAATTAGATATTGCATATAAGTTTGCTGCAAAGGCGTACAAAGAATTTGGAGCATTTCTAAAAGCTGTAGTTCTCTTTGGCTCTACAGCCAGAAACAGACCTGCAGCTCCAGGAGAAGCCCCAGAACCTCCTCCTGATCCACGTAAGGCAGATATAGATCTTCTAATTATTATCGACGATACACAGAATGTAATCTCTCAAGATATGATAGAAGCGTACCGCATCATAACAGAAAAGATGATAGTTACTATATCAAAAAGATTACATATAACAACTTTAAAATTCACATCATTTTGGGAATATGTAAGGTCTGGTGACCCAATTGCGATTAATATCTTACGGGATGGAATCCCATTGATAGACTCTGGGTTTTATGCACCATTACAAGTCTTACTATACCAAGGACGTATCAGACCAACAAAAGAGGCCATCTATTCATATTTTACAAAAGCACCTAGATCACTACTTAGCTCAAGAATGCATATTAATTCTGCAGTTCTGGATCTTTATTGGGCAGTTATCGACTCAGCTCACGCAACTCTTATGACTGCAGGAGAAATACCACCATCTCCCGCTCATGTATCTGATGCTCTCAGGAATAAGTTTGGCAATAAAATAGACAAACGGTTCCTATCAATTATGAACGAATTCTATAAAGTCTCAAAGATGATCCTTCACCGAGAAATCAAAGAGATCAAAGGAGACCATTATGAGCGTTATTATGCTGAAGCAAGAGAATTTGTTGACGAGATGAAACGAATTATTGAAGAATACAATAAATCTCAGCATACATGAAATCTTAGCATAAATGATTACATCAATATTTAGTGGTTCATAATAGCTAGTGTTTTCACAAAATTTAAAAAATACTGTACTAAAGCATTTTTATGAATAGATTCTCTAATATTAAGAGTGATTTTTTGACAAAGAAAGATAAGTCAAAGAAAGGCATGATTGATGAACAGATTAAAGAGACAGTTGAGCTAATCAACACCATGCCTGATTTCTTCACAACAAGCTCATGCTCAGGAAGAGTCATATTATTTGTTCCAGGTATGAAAAAAACTGAGTTTAAGACACTTTTTTCTTCGCATGAATCACTGTCCATAACTGCAAAAAACATTATTATTAAATCTATTCATCCAGATATCTCGCTAAGATTTGAACCGCTGATAATACATATTAGATGCAGGACAATAGAACATACAGCAAGCTTAATGCGTTCCTGTCAGAAGGATGGAGGCCTTAAAAAAACTTCAATAATATCACACGGAAGAAAAATTATACTTGAGATTCGTTCGACAGATTATCTTGAGATGCCAATAAAAACAAGTGGAGATCTGGTTATCGATCCGAGAAAATATAGTGCTATTAAAAAATGTGTTCAGAACAAGTTCAATAAGAATAAAAAAAGAATAAAAAGGTTAAATTCTGCCCTTATCTCAGCAATCGAATCAGCATCACAAAGATAATTATGACTGATGCTACAATCGCCAGTACAAGTAAAACAATATATAAGTTTGAATCAAAGAATGATTCACTCAAATAGCTACTTGCAGGCCGTGTATATTGCTGGTCATCTGATGATGTCGGTGGTACAATCACTGGAGGCGTTGTAGGATTCTGTGTTCCTGGGTTTATTACAATATCATCATTCCCATCATCTGTTGGTGGTGGGGTGACATCCTCACAATCCCTGACTTGAACATTTATTGTTTTTGTGTCCTCAAGATTGTCTGTATCCCGATACAGTTTAATTGTAATTGGGTACGTTCCAGTTTTCAAATTGTTTGCATTGACATAATATGACTTGATAAATTCTGAGTCAGAATCGAAAGGATCTGCTGTAAGTTCGAAGAACTCTCTTACGTCAAAATCCAGATCATTACTGTATATTGTTAGCACAACTTCATCCTGATCTTCTGTTCCGAAATTATATACATCAATATCAAGATATGATGTTCTGTCACATGACAAGACAGTATTCCTCATTTCTGCTTTTTGGAATCTGACATCATTTGTTGGTTTTTCGATCTCAATTTCGAACTCAAAGGTATCGCTATGTGTACCATCGTACTCATCGTCGTCACCTTCTGCTGTTATTACAACATTATAATTTCCTTCCTCAATCTTGTATGGAACCTCAAAACTGAAGGTTTTTGTAGTATCTTTGTCTTCTTTGAGTGTAAAGTCACTCGTGTCAAGCTCGAGGTCGTCATCTCCTTCGTCTTCAAATCCTTCAACAACCAAGTCTATGACAATATTGTCAATCTCAATATCAGAATCTCTGTCAAAGTTATTTTTGACTTCAACTCTGACTTCGATGCTGTCTCCTGGATCGATATTGTCAACAACCTCATTGTCACTGACAGTCTCTTTGTCTCCATTGACATATATCTTGACATCTGTGATCTCAAGCATACTCTCTGGAGCCATCCTAAGGCTAATCGTCTTATTTACACGGTCGCTTGTGATTGAAAGTGTTCCAACCTCATGGTCTCCACCTGTCTCCTGTGAAGGGACGAATCCACTTACTTGGAATGTTGCTTCCTGCCCAGGTGTAAGAACTGAAGGTAGACCGCTGTACGATAGATTATAAGCATCGTTCCCATTGAGTGTACCAGTTATCTGTGATATAGTGTAATCACCAGTGTTCTTGATTGTCACGTCTGAAGTGTAAGATCTGTTTCTAAGGATATTTGATCCTCCGATTGAAACATCACCTATCTCAATATCTGAGATTGCCTCTTCGACAACAACGCTAAGAGTATGTGTTGTAACATTTCCATCATATGTGACATTTAGCTGTCCTGTGTAAGTACCTGAAGTCTGGTTGCTCTGTGGAAGGCTAACTGCAACATTGAATGTTGTAGATGCACTCTGGCCCAGATCAGATACTGCAGTTGGACTGACTGAAACATAAGTTGATGCAATTGTCTCAGTTCCATATGTTAAATCAGACACTTCCATGGAAACTGTTGAAAGATTGATATTTCCGTTATTTGTAACTTCTACATCAACATTATCAGATGTCTCAATACCTTTGGTTATTGTAATTGAAGCGTCGCTGAACGATACAGATGAGCTCTGTTGAGCCACTGTGATTGTTAAAGGAACACTAACATTTACACCATTGGTATTTGATACGTAAAAATTACCAGTATATGTACCTACAGATTGATTGCCTGGTACAGTGATTGTAAAGTTTGAAATCTCAGTATTGTCATATGCGATATTGAGCAATGTTGACGAACTGAATGTCATAGTATCTTTTGTAATCCTAGATCCAGATTTTGTCAGATCATTAAGATCAATTATTGTTCCGATACTATCTCTGTTTCCACCATTTGTTATTTGAAATGACAATTCGTGTGCAATACCTGCAACAATATTTGCTGAAACAGATGTTGTGCTCAGTGCATCATGTGGATTTACTGTGATTGATACCGTCAGGTTTTCCTGATCTACCTGACCTAAAGTGATTAGATCTTTTGCAGTCGCTGTTATCTTTCCTGAATAGGATCCAGCAAACTGTTTTGAACCCAGAGCAATATTGAATGTAACATTCTTTGATTCGTTGCTCTGAAGAGTTATAGCGTTTATATTACCTGTGATACTGTATGAGCCAGTGGAAAAGTTGTAATCTGTAAACTCAACTCTGACAGCAGCATCTCCTGTGTTATTAATTATAAATGACGCAGGGATGGTCTCTGATACATTACCTGTATATACAAGAGAAGGTGTAATATAAGTAATGTCGCCTGCTGCAAATACGCTCATGGCGAATACTAAGACCATGAAGATCATGCAAGTTATGATTCTTTTCATTGTATTACCCCCAAAATGGTTGTTTATCTCTGCTTCTCGTACAGAGTATCGTCGCTGATTTCTAAAAATACCTTTTTTGAAGTATTTGTAATCACTAAGTAGTCACAAACACTATATAAATATTACTATGCTGTGAAATATATTCTTAACTCAATATTTCTTATTGTTAAGTTACAACAGGGATTTAGTTCTGCAAGGTGGTATATAAACTTTTTGATGGTTTCAAATGAATTAGATTCTTTTTTGTATATGCCCAGAAAAGCACCAGTCTGATCCTTAAAAATCAACAAATAACTATATTTTCAAATTCCAAAAGTCGTCAGAAACATAATGAATATTCCTAATAACCTTACCTTTATCCATAGATTTGATCTCATCTCCTGAGAACATTGCCATACCGATACACAGAGGTTTTTGGTGTGTTTCATCACAGACAGACACAATATCACCTTTCTCAATTCCATTGGGAAAATCAGTTATGCCTGGTCTCATAATATCTGCCCCATTGGTCACAAAACTGATTGCCTTCATATCCACAATGAATTTTGGTAAAAAATTGTTCTTTAGAATATTCTTTAGAGATGGAAAGAATATATCTCCCGACTGAATGAACAAAATATCTTCTTTAGCATAAAAAACATTAGTCACACCATTTTGTTTGTCCTGATATTTCTTAATAAGGCCTTTTTTGTCAAAAAAGTCAGCTTTCCCAAAATTGTCCTCAATATGCATATTAAGTTCCTTGATATCCTTTTTTGAGAGATTATGCATCTTCAATTATCTCTACCTCCATTTTACCTGTATTCCTGAACCTATTGATAAATTCCCTGGACAGGTCTTTTGCAGCTTTTGAAGATGATATAGCAAAAGTCCTCTCATCCCTAAAACTGCTCCGACGGATAACAGCCTCGTTTTTATTGGAGAAATCCTCACACCCGACAACTTTAATTATCTCCTCCAGACCATCACAATACATCTTTATTGTCATCTTTTTACCTTTTCTTGCTAAGTTGATCATCATATCAGAATCAAAATCACAGCTTACTCCAATGATACAGTCCCCGTTCAAGGTAAGATGATTATCTTTAGTAAATTCAAGAGTCGACTTGTGAGTCGACAATAAGTTTTTATGAGAATACGCAAAGAATCTCATTTAAGAAGATCGTCGATCGGTTTAGATTTCTTAACTGGTTTAGCTTCAGTTTTAGCTGATTTTGTAAGATCAATACCTAATTCCTGAAGTGCCTTAACATGCATTTGCATAAGCTGCTCCACGATATTGAGAATCTTCATCATTTCGGTTCTCTCCTTGGCTAAAGTGCTCAGAGCTCCCTTATGAAATCCGATCTGCTCGTCTTTACTTACTCCTTTGTCTGGAGTGGCTGCTTGTTTTTCAGTCATAATTATCACCTGTTTAATATTATTTTAGCTGGTTTATCAGCGTTAATATCCTATTAATATATATACAGTCGATGAACGTTTATATTCTTTTCGATTATTTGAGTCACTCTACCCGCAAAATATTTATAGTGACTCTCCGAGTAATATACAATATGGCAGATTACATCGGTGTCGATATAGGTGGTACCTCCATAAAGGCTTGTAAAGTCACTCTGACCGGTCATGGCAGCAAGATAAAACACTCGATCAGCGGATTCTCAGAGACACCCACATATCGTCTTGGCAAAACAAAAAATGATTTTATCCAAAACATAGTAGAAATCATCGAGAGTCTCTATGACAGTTCCATTAAAGGAATAGGGATGGGCTTTCCTACAGCTATTCGAGGTCCAACAAAACCACTCTACAACTTTCCAAATATTCCCTACAAAAAAGTTGATATACATCCAATTCTGGCAAAAAAATTCAGAAAACCGATTATGATGGATAATGATGCCAGCTGTTACATCCTCGGTGAAGCAATAGTTGGAGCAGGTAAAAAATATCGTCATGTTATTGGAATTACTCTTGGTACAGGGATTGGTGGAGGCATAGTTACAGATAAGAAACTCTTCAGAGGAAGATATACCGCTGGCGAATTTGGTCATATGACAATAAAATATGACGGCCCACAAGGCTACCGTAATAATCCTTGGGAAGAAATAGCAGCAAAAAGAGGTATAATTAAAATCGCAAAGAAGAATAAACTGGATATCTCTGAACCAAAGGAATTATATGACCTGGCTGTTAAAGGCAATAAGACAGCACTCAAATGCTTTGAAGAATACGGTGAGATCCTTGGAATTGGAATAACCAATCTCATATATGCACTCGATCCTGAGGTTGTCATCATTGGAGGAAAAATCTCAAAATCGTTCAGATACTTCTCAAAAACACTAAAATCAACTATCAAAGAAAGATCATATATGCAGCCAGTAATAATATTGAAGGCCAGTCTCGGACAGAAAGCTGCGGTGATAGGTGCATCCTTATTATTGATGAGCCATAATCGATGAACTAGGTCAGCCAGACTGAGTGAGTTATAATGAGTAACTGGACTCACAAAATTTTTTAAATTACTCTTTCTTACCAAAATATATGCTTGTCAAGTCTCTGAAACTCAAGAACATCCGGAGCTATAAATCTCTGCAGATTAGTCTGGACAAAGGTATCACTCTCCTCTCAGGTGATATAGGTACCGGAAAATCAACAATACTTCTATCGATAGAATTTGCACTCTTCGGACTGAAAAGAGGGGAAATCAGCGGAGGAATGATCCTCAGGCATGGCGAGAATGAAGGGTCAGTCGATCTGCAGTTTAGTGTCGGCAATAAAGATGTAATAATAATAAGGGCCCTAAAAAACAAAAACGGTCGTATCAATCAGGAAGCAGGAATGATAATTATCGACGGAGTAAAAGAAGAACTTACAGCTTCTGAACTCAAGACAAGGGTCTATGAACTTTTAGGATATCCCTCAGAGATTCTATCAAAATCAAAAGACCTCATCTTCAGATATACAGTATATACACCACAGGAAACAATGAAACAGATACTTCTCGACGATGATGAGACACGCCTTGATATAATTCGCCGGATATTTAACATAGACAAATATAAGAGAATCAAAGATAACGTAGATGTCCTATCAAAATCCTTCCGAGACAACATCCGCTTTCTTGAGGGAAAAACAGATTCCCAAGCTCGCATAGAGAATTCATTGAAGGAAATCACAAAAAAACTGGTCGAAAAATCACCTGAGAAAGATATACTGGAAAAACAACACAATGAATTGAAAGAGACCATTGAGCAGTATGAATTAAAATACAAGGAATATAGGGATGTCCAAGACCAGTATAATAAAATTAATAGCCAAAAAGAGAATCTGCTTTCTGAGATCAAGCACGCAGCAGAACAACGGCACAAGATATTAAGCCGTGTAAATGAGACTGAAAAAGAGCTGGAATCTCTCCAAAATGATTGTGATAAAGCAGAGAAAAAAATATCACTATCTGAAATATCTGGAAAAGGGGCTGACGATATCAAAGAAAGACTTGATAAAGCATATCAAAAAATTACAGAACAGACCAATCTTCGTAAAAACCTTGCTGATCAGATAAAATCTGCTAAAGATAATATTATCGAACTTAAGTCTGAAATAGGGCTCAAGGGAGACCAGATTGAACAGACTGAAAATAAACTCAACATTCTGAAATCCAAAGCACAGCATATGCTAAGATCATCTGATGATATCAAAGCACAGATTTCAGAATTGACTCAGGAAGAACAAAAAATAATCTCTGAGATCGGTTCAATCCAGGCCCAACTAGATTCTTCATTAAAAACTATCAAACAAGTATCAGAACTGGATTACTGTCCAATGTGCAGACAAACTGTTACGTCAGAACATAAGCACAAAATTGACAGCGACGAAAAAGATAAAATCTCAGAATCTCAACTTAAAAAAACTCAACTCAGCAAAAAAAGAGATGAAATAATCACAGAGATTACAAAGGCTCAAAAAGAGTTGGACGCAACTCTTCAATATGCTTCTGTAAAAGAACAGGAAAAGTTGGTTAATCAGCATATCTTATCCCAAAAAGACGAACTTAAAATTCTAATCCAAAAAAGAGACAAAACAGAACAAAACCTCAAAGAACTCGAGAAAGCTCTTTCATCAATGCCAGATATCAAGAAATCCGAGCAGGAATATACTGTTCTAAAAGACACATATGAGAAAATATCTGAGATTAAAACTTTAAAATCACGTGTTGAGCTGCAAAAGGCAGCAATAGATGACAAGAAAAAATTGATTGATACATATAAAATTGATGCTGGTGATTACAAAGAAAAGGTGGCTCAGGCGAATAAACAGGTTATTGAAATGGATTCTTCGCTTATAAAGATGAAAGAGGAAATCAATAAGTCAAACCAAATAGAAGAAGAACTAAAAAAAGTCAAAAACAAAGAACGAGAAGTTGACTTGAAGCGTGAAAGACTGGAATCAGACCAAAGAGCAATAATGGATCATATGGAATCATTGAAGAAAGAAGCAGAGGATCTAAAAAAACAGAGATTAGAGATTAAAAAACTGATAAATACAAAGAACTGGGTTGAAGATACATTTAAAAATCTGATAACCAACATAGAACAGCACGTCATGATGAGTATATACAGTGAGTTTAATGATTATTTTGTCAGATGGTTTGAACTTCTCTTAGAGGATGATATTGTGCAGGTCAGATTGGATGATAAATTCAATCCAGTAATCATGCAGAATGGTTATGAAACTGGATTTGAGAACCTTTCAGGCGGAGAAAAGACAGCGCTTTCACTGGCATACAGGCTTTCTCTCAACAAGGTCATAAATAATTTTGTCGGACAGATAAATACTAAGGACATAATTATTCTGGATGAGCCAACCGACGGCTTCTCGTCTGAACAACTTGACAAAATACGCGAAGTACTTGTTTTACTTGGCTTAAAACAGATAATCATAGTCTCGCACGAACAAAAAATAGAAGGATATGTGGACTATGTGATATCCATCTCTAAACAGAATCATATCAGCAGTGCAGATGCCTACTAATTATTCTTAGACCTAATTGTCGACAGATTTTTCGTCTTCTCTAACTGCAGTACAGCTTTAGCAAGTTGCTCTCCACCGACCACATCTGGCACAACTACAATTTGGGCACCAACTTTATGCAGTCTATTAACAGCCCTTTCTGTGTCTGCACTAGCAGCATAAATAGTCTTTGGATTGAGCTCAGTAGCAGTCATGATCAGGTATATGTTATCTGCATCTTCACCAAGTGTCGCAATAAGTACCTTAGCCTGCGCCAGATTAGCCTGCTTAAGAACATCTACGTCCAAAGCATCTCCCTGGATAACAGGAATACCATCATTCAAGAGTTTTGAAACTTTTTCTGGATCTTTTTCAATCACGACCAGTTTCTCTTTTTCCTCTATAAGATTTTCTGACGCATATTCACCCAATCTTCCATATCCACAAATTATGACGTGATTTTTTTCTTTTTTCATTCTGATGAATCCTCCTCTGAGGCCTGTAAGGACCTTAATGGTCTGACCTTCGATGACAATCCTTGCCATCAAGGTAACCAGGTAGACCGCTGTTCCCATTCCAAGAAACACCATACCAGCACCAAACAACTTGCCTGCTGTGGTCGTTGGAACAAAATGCGAACCGACTGATGTTATTGTAAAAAAAGTATAATGAAAAGCATCGATAACTTCAAGACCTTCAGTGACATGATAAAAATATGTCCCTGCTAAAATAAGTCCAGTAAGTAATGTTAGGCCAACAAGTATTTCATGGATCTTTCCCATATGAAAAACTTAGTCTGGCATATATATTAATGTTTCTCAGATATTTACCAAATTGCTGTGAATAATAACAAATAGTATGTTTATTTGTTTTGACTGAGGCGTACTTAATGCTTGTAATCACTGCAGTATACTAAATCACCAAAAAATTTATATATATTTTTACATTTAAGACTGTTATAATGTTTGCGGAGGCTGGGTTATTATGAAGATCATTACAGTTATAGTTTTAGTTTCTTTATTTGGAATGCTTATTATGGGTTGTCAGACTACAGGACAAGTGGTAACCGGAACACAGAATGGTACGGATCTTGACTTTGATCTCAAGGACGATACATGTCCTCCTGTTCCATCTTGTGATGCCTGTGAAAAACAATGTGCGGATAAATCTGAAGTTGCAGGTACTGAAGATGATGGAGCAACTGATGATAAAGATAACACTGATGTTACAGATGATAGTTCAGATATGGATGGAGATGATGGTTCAGTTATGGATGGTGTACAGGAAATAGATACACCTTACAAGATTATTGTCAATGAGACAGAACTTGTCAAAGTTAATCTTGTTGCAGTTGATCCTGATGGAGATACTGTAACATATAAATTTGGAGCTCCGCTCGGCGAAGATGGTGAATGGCAAACTGAGATTGGAGATGCTGGTGAATATGTAGTCAATGTAATTGCAAGTGACGGCAAAGAAGAAACATCAACTGAAGTTGTATTGATTGTCCTTCCTCTAAATAATCAGCCTGTTATAACTGGTTTTGATGATATGACTGTTTCAGAAGGTGGGACCATTACCCTATCACCCACTGTAACCGACAAAGATGGAGATGAATTAACTATCACATACAGTGGATTCATGACTGAACCTGAATATACAACGACCTATCAGGATGCAGGGGCGCACGAAGTCACACTGACAGCTGATGATGGTACAACAACAGTCTCAAAAACAATAACAATAACAGTTGAGAATGTTAATCGTGCTCCAACACTGACAATCGATTCTGAAATTACAGCTTATGAAGGTGATCTTGTTGAACTTTCTGCAGAAGTATCAGATCCTGATGGAGAAGATATTGTCGTTAGTTACGGAACACCATTCAACCAGCAAGGTGAGTGGCAGACAAAAGTGGGAGATGAAGGTGAATATGAGATTAAAGTTATTGCAACAGATGGTTCTATCAAGGAAGAAAAGACCGTCCAACTAACTATCATCCCATTGAACAGTAAACCAGTAATTACAATGGATTCAGATCTGTATTATGATGAAGGAGACAATATTGTGCTTAATCCAGAAGTAGTAGATTCAGACGGTGATGATGTAATCCTCTCCTATAGCGGTTGGATGAAAAAATCATCGTACCAAACAACTTACGATGATGCTGGTGTCTATGAAGTCACTGTAGAGGCTTACGATGGTTATGAGACTGTTGAGAAGACTATAACCATAACCGTGGCTGATGTCAATAGAGCTCCTGTGCTTAGCGCAATAGCAGGGGTGACTGTCACAGAGGGAGAAATGGTAACTCTTAATCCAACAGCTACAGATCCAGACGGTGATGACATTGTAATCAGTTTTGGAACACCTTTCAGCCAGAAAGGCGAGTGGCAAACAAAACAAGGAGATGCTGGTGAATACAGCGTTCAGATTCTTGCAACTGATGGTGACCTAAAGGATTCCAAATACGTGGATATAACTATCTTGTCAGCTAACAAGAAACCAGTCATTGAAATATCTGGTGAGATGACTTTTGATGAAGGAGATGTAATAACTCTTGATCCAAAAGTAACTGATGGAGATGGGGATGATGTACAAATATCTTACAGCGGCTGGATGACATCATCAACATATACAACCAACTACGATGATGCTGGTGTATATGAAGTAATCATCTCAGCAGATGATGGAACAGATACTGTTCAGAAGACTGTTAAGATTACTGTAAATAACAAGAACAGACCTCCTGTTTTTGTCAGTAATTAATTTTTTCTTTTTTTAACTATTTTTTATTTATATTATTCGCAGATAGGCAAATAATCGAAATATTTATATCAAACATCAATTATTGGCAATAAAAAAGTTTTTGGTGATGCAAATGGCTGACGAAAAGATTTGCTCTTTTTGTGGATATACCTTGGATGAAGATGAAGAGTGCTGTTCAGAATGCGGTAACAACATGGAAGATTATGATGAAGCTACATTAATGGCAGCGGATGAAGATTTTTAAATTTTACGCAGGTAATATCCAAAATCTTTATTAATTCTTTATTATTGATTTCTTAAGGTGAAAATGAGGTGAGAACATGGATCCTATTATAAAGAGACTAAATGAGAAATCACAAGAATATTCAGAGCTTATGGATAGCATTGAGCAAGAAATATCAAAAGTTATTGTTGGCCAGACCCATATCATAAAACGATTATTAATCTGTCTTGTTTCAGATGGCCATTTCCTTCTTGAAGGAGTTCCTGGTCTTGCAAAGACCATGCTTATTCGTACATTATCACAGGTTGTTAATGGATCATTTAACAGAATTCAGTTTACGCCTGATCTCCTGCCTGCGGATATTGTTGGTACAAAGATTTACAACCATGAGACAGTATCTTTCACAACAAAAAAAGGTCCTGTCTTCGCAAATTTCATATTAGCTGATGAAATAAACCGGGCACCGCCTAAAGTACAATCTGCTCTTCTAGAATCCATGCAGGAACGCCAGGTAACTATCTCAGGAGATACATTTGATCTGGACAAACCATTTCTCGTTATGGCAACTCAAAACCCCATTGAGACAGAAGGCACATATAAACTGCCTGAAGCACAGGTTGACAGGTTCATGATGAAAGTACTGATTGATTATCCTTCAATGGATGAAGAAAAAATTATTATGAGCAGAATGACAGAAAAAACTGACCTATCTGTGAACAAAATCTTGACCTGTAATAAGATTATTGAAATTCAACAATTCTGCAGGGACATTTATGTCGATGATAAGATCAAAGATTATGTTGCTTCAATTATTGATATTACAAGAAACCCAGAATCTTATGGGATGAAGATTACAGAGCTAATTGATTATGGTGCATCACCAAGAGCATCAATCTGGCTGATAATGGCCTCAAAAGCAAATGCCATGATGGATGGACGTGGATATGTAATCCCAGAAGATATCATTGAAATGGCATATGATGTTCTGAGGCACCGGATAATTCTCAGTTATGAGGCTGAGGCAGAAGGCATAACCGTTGACAAGATAATTGCTGATATGCTTAAAACTGTCAAAGTACCATAAATAGACACAATGTTATTTAGGCCGACATTTTGATACAACATGATCAAAAATTAACATTATCGATGAATCAAAGATAAAGTGATAATATGCAGCACGTACTTAAGGAAATAAAAAACATCGAAATTAAGACTCACAGGTTAGTTGAAGGACTCCTAACAGGAGCCTACCATTCCATATTCAAAGGGAGAGGAATTGAATTCAGCGACACCAGAGAATACATGCATGGGGACGATGTACGTGCCATTGACTGGAATGTGACTGCAAGATTCAACCACCCCTACATAAAGGAATATATCGAAGAGCGTGATCTCAATTTGTATATTATTTTTGATAATAGTGACAGTGGTTCATTTGGAAATCAGAAGGCAAAACGAGATTTTATGATTAACATATCAGCATCTTTAATGTTTGCTGCACTAAAGAACAATGACAATGTATCTTTAGTTATGTATTCAGATCAAATTAATAAATACATCCCCCCCCGTAAGGGAAGAAAACACGTACTCAAATGCATTAGAGAACTAGTAATATCAAAGCCAAAAGGTGCAACATCAACATCAGCACCACTGAAATTCCTGTGTAATATCATAAAGAAGAGAAGCCTTATTATCCTTGTCTCAGATTTTCTTGATAAAGAACTGGAGACAAATAAGATGATCTACAGGTTAATCTCTGTCTTACAAAAAAGAAATCAACTTCTTGCATTGAGAGTATTTGATCCAAGAGAAGCTGAACTGCCTGATATTGGATACATTGAATTAGAAGACCCTGAGACTGGTGAACAGGCTCTGTTTGACACTTCCGACAAAAAATTCAGAAATGAGTACAAAAACAACTACAAAAGATTCACAGAAATGATTGCTTCAAGATTGAGATCATACAAGATATCTATGATACACCTAAATAATGAAGAAGACTTTGATTCTGCGCTTAGGAGGTATTTCAAATGTTAAGTTTTGCTTTCCCATCAGTACTCTGGGCACTGAGTGTAATTCCCATCTTTATTATATTCTATGTAATGGCCATCAGAAAAAAGAAAAAAGCAGCGATGAAATTCTCTAACCTGATGTTCATGGGCAACACAAAAAGGCCATGGCTTAGACAGAATTTGTCATTCATTTTAATTATGGCAGCAATGATACTCCTTATAATCGCTATAGCAGATCCCCACCTACCCCTAAAGCAAACACGGAAAGGAGTAAATGTTGTACTGGCTATTGACATATCAGGAAGCATGCAGGCGACAGACTATCAACCAACTCGTTTGGAAGCAGCAAAGGAAAGCGCAGAACTCCTCTTGGATAAACTTGAAGTAAATGATCATGTGGGAATTGTAGTGTTTGAGAGCGGAGCAACAACTGCAGCATATTTAAGCCCCCTCAAAGATAAAGTCATAAATAAATTACGAAACATCGAACCCAAAGACGGCATGACCGCAATAGGAGATGGTCTGAGCCTTGCTGTAGACATGGCAAGTTCAATACCCAATAAAAAGAAAGTTATAATTCTATTAAGTGATGGAGTAAGCAATTCAGGAGTGATTTCTCCAGAGGAAGCAGTAGTATTTGCAAAACTGAACAAAATCAAAGTATTTACAATTGGGATGGGGTCTGAAGAGCCCGTAGTCCTTGGATACGACTGGTTTGGACGTCCTCAATATGCTGAACTGGATGAAACAACACTAAAAAAGATAGCACAATCGACTGATGGTGAATATTTTAAGTCAGTTGATGATAACACCCTTAAACGCATCTACACCCAGCTAACAACAAAGATTGAGAGGGAAAAAGAAGACACATCAATTAAGGATTATGTCATAGCCGCAGCATTCCTTGTATTGCTGGCTGAGCTTTACTTGAGATATGGACGGAAAAGGATACTTAACTGAAAATGTCATCAAACCTATCACTCAAACAGTACAATTGGATAATCTTGTTATTTTCTGTAATATTAATATCCAACACTGCAGATGTGCACGCAGAGATAACCTTATCGACGAACCAGACTGACTACTACTATCCTTTGAATCAGGATGCAATTCTTAGAATCAACAGCTCAAACACATACAAAGAAGATGTGCCAGGGCAGCTGGGTTATGAGGTATCCACAACAATAAACCAAGGAAATGCAATATTCACATCTATAAACTCTCAGTCAACTTCACATGTTGTACCAAATGGTGACAGTCAAATCGAACTGAATCTTGGAACAGCATCTTCTCCACAGACAACAACTTTGACACAGTTAACCTTTAATTATGAACATGATGGTTCTGATTTTACTACTACACTTGGAGAAATTCGAATACATTTTGTGGAAGATCCATCACAACAACAAAACCAAGATCAAGGTCAAGAATCAACTTCTGAGGAAAATCAACAGTCTGAAGACAAACAACAACAAGAAGACCAGTCACATGATGATAAAACAGTTCAACATGACCCATCGACAAGGATGCAGAACAGTCAGCAATCCCAAAACATGAACTCAGTACATAAGCAGATTCAGGACGATATCAATAAGGCAAATGAGGAAAAGCAACAGATCATCGATCAGTTGAGTCAGAACGAAGAATTTGCCAGGCAGCATAGGGAGATGCTTGACAAAGGGTATGAGCTCAAAAGCGGCGACGTAACGCCTGGAGATGAAAGATCAGATTTCAAGTTGGACTATTCAAAACCGGATAATAATGAGACTCAGAGTATTCAAGGGACAATGGTAAATAGCTCGCTTGAGAGTATCTCCAATACGCTGACTCAGCAGGAACTTCTAGATAAGATAGAATCTGATGGAAGATATGTCAACTTTACAGATTCTCTCATGCGAGAGCATCAGAACCTCTCCCGATCAGTAAATTTTTATGATAACGATACAAAAGTTGATATGAATTTATCAAAAATTGATCCGATAACAAATCAATCCCAGAAACCCAATGCGGGAGTCCATGTTGAATTTGAAAATAGAACATTGAAGACCATGGAATTTACAAAGGACAAACCAAATTATTTATGGTATTTGATTGCTCTGATCATAATTATGGTAGCAATTACATTTATTCTTTTTAGAATTGGTTCACAAAAGACCAACCACAAGACAGTCATCTCGAAAAAACCATTTGATTTTTATAATGAAGCATCTCGTATCCTTAAATTATCAAAAAAGGAGTTTGAAAATGGCCAGTTCAAAGATGCGTATGGCCATGTCTCTGAATCAGTAAGGTTATATTATTCGCATAAGTATCAATTGAAAAGTGAATCTACAAATACCTCAATATTAAATAACCTCAAGGACAGAAATATCAAAGTGAACGACCTGAAGACTTGCTTCTCAATCTCAAGCATGGTTGAGTTCGCCAAATACAAGCCAAACCGCAAAGATTATGAACAAATTTATATGATAGCACAAAAACACATAAAAGGTTTGACAAAATAGCACATCAATACACACAAGAAGATAGGTCTACTTTTTGTTATATCTAATTGGGTTTCCCCTTTCTGCTGTCTTTTGAAAAGAAATATCTCCACTTTCAGATAGTCTTCTTAGAGTATTCTTAACAGAATTCAATGACAAATCTAACTTGTCAGAGATCTCCTTTGCTGTAAGCCAGCCGTCAGGATGCTTTTTTAAAAAATCCAGGATTACGTTCATATTAAAACCTCTGTATATATCCTTCTTTTGGTTCAAATAAAGTCTTGTCTCTAATCATGTTCTGTATGCATTTATTGACACCGGATTCATCATACCCCCTCCTGCTGCCTTCAATAAGGATATTTTCTTTCAGAACCGCTTTATTGTCGAAAGTGAGCTGATTTATCATTGCAATGATATCGATTGTCATTTCCTCTGCAAGATCGTTCTTCACTGACTTATTCATGATGCTTTGCATCTTCATCAGATCATTAAAATCTAGTCGATCGACTCCTTTTGCCATTTTAACCACGTAGTTAAAAAAATATCAATAATTTGTTGAAAATCTCAACGGAATTCTTAGATGTACCTAGACTCCCTTAAGTTTGAAATTTTCGATCCCGACGATTTCCGTTATTTATTGAGTACATAATCTATCATAAATAACGATTAACCACCCCCCCTTCCTATTATTATGGGTTATACTGTTTAAATACTTTTTGTTAAATGTGTTAGTTGGACTCAGAAAATAGTATATTACTTTGAAATCAATTGCTTGTGATATATTGTAATAGTGCAATGTGCCAAACAAAGAACTCGACAATATTAGGTTTGAACTGCCATGATGATTGAGTATTTCCCATTCTTTGCGTCTTTTTTCACTAAGCTACTGGCATTTTTTGAAAAGTATGCATCTCAAATAGTCTTAGAATATTGCTTAAATAACTTCAGGAACATATCCTTATCATCTACATCAATAACAGCACCACATGCATGTTCATGGCCACCACCACGCCCATTTACTTTCTTGAACACCTCATTTAGAACAGGAGGAATAATAAGGTCTGTGCTTCTTAGGCTCATCTTAAGCTGTCCATCTTTTTCCCTCCCGATTATTATTATCTTCTTTGGATATTTATAAAGCAGATAATTTGAGATCTCCTTTGTGAAACTTGTTTTGTCATCTTTATACAGAAATACGAGATATCTGCTTCTGGTTGACTTGACTTGTCCTAACAGAGAATCATAATCCTTGTTAATCCTTTCAAATCTCTTCTGTATATATCTCCCTTCATTTGTCTGCTTTTCAAGTATTTCATAAGGACTATGTATCTTCTTCATTGCGGAGATATACTTGAAAACCTCTCCAACAGAGCCCTTCAGAATCATAGAGAATATATGAACCAGTTCCCCCAACCTTGACGAAAATAATGCATCCTCTGGTCTGTTAACACTGTCTTGCAGCAAATCCGGATAATCCTTTGAAAACTCCTTTTGAGTAACAGGAAGGAACCAATCACCCACACATCCAACCATTGACAACCAGAGATCCTGTTGGACTACTTGATAACACAAATATGAAACCGGTTCATGAGAATCTCTTAATCTGGGATTAAAATATTTTACCCTGTCCCTTCTGAAAGGACCATGGTGGTCTATCCATATGACTGGTACTTTTACTGAATCAAGGAATTCCTGCTCAATATTTGCCAGATCAAGTACAAAAATGATATCCGGTTCAAATTCCCTTACTTTTCTAAGATATTGTGTCGAGACCTCAGGTGTATTCTTCAGAATAACCCCCCGCCCATCTCCAGCATATCTAAGCATCAAAAGAAACGAACAAACACCATCGGGATCGTCATGGAAAAAGAACATAGGTCTTTTATACTCATCCAGATACTTCCTTATTTCATCTGCCTCTTCTCTAGTAAGCCCTGATTCAAATAAGTTAGTCTTGGATAAATATGATATATTTGAATCTGCCATATTATATGGTTCTTTTTCAGTCTTGCTATCAAATTCTTTCGGATTGCACTTTTGATCCGTTTTATTATTGTTATCTGCACTTTCCTTCAAATTTCCTTTAATTTTGTTTATATTCACTCATCATTGAAAACATAAACCATATATATAAATATACATTACGAGAAATTAGAAAAACACAATAAAAATACAGGTGATCCCATGGATATATTCGAGAACATTTCTCCCTTTGATTACAGATATTATCTGAGAAACAACACAGTCAAGAAAGACATATCAAACTATCTTTCAGAAAAAGCACTAATTAAATTCATGCTGGAAGTAGAACTAACCCTTGTTAAAGCCCTTCATCAGGAAGGATTATGCCCGAAAAGTGCCGTTACTGAGACCTCAGAAGCAATAAATAAGGTCAAGGCAGAAGACGTATATCTTGAAGAAGACAGAATCAAGCATAATGTCCGGGCACTTGTAAACTGCATACGAAAGCATGTCTCAGACAAGACCATGCCTTATATTCACTTTGCAGCCACAAGCCATGATATAATCTGTACAGCTGAAAGTCTCAGATATAAGCTCTTTACAGAGAATGTCCTCATACCAAAACTCAAAGAATTTGCCTCTACTCTTATAAAACTCGCTTTGAGAGAGAAGAAGACCGTCCAAATAGGAAGGACTCATGGTCAGCACGCAGTCCCGATTACATTTGGATTTTCATTGTCAGAGTACATATCCAGATTCTCAAAGACCATAATCTCGATAGAAGAAAGCGCCAAGAATCTTAGAGGAAAGATGGCTGGAGCAGTAGGAGCATACAACGCACAAAGTCTATTTGTCCAGAACCCAGTGATGTTTGAAAAGAACATGATGGAAATGCTTGATCTCAAGCCAAGTGACCATTCTACTCAGATAATTGAACCAGAATACATTCAAGACTACGTATATAATGTAATTAAATCATTTGGTATACTGGCAAACCTGTCAGATGACATGAGACAACTGCAAAGGAGTGAGATCGGCGAAGTGGCAGAAGTTTTTGGATCAGCACAAGTGGGTTCGTCAACAATGCCTCATAAGAGGAATCCTATCCAATTTGAGAATGTAAAATCCATGTGGAAACAGATAATGCCTAGGATGACAACGCTCTTCCTAGACCAAATATCCGAGCACCAGAGAGATCTTACAAACTCTGCATCAAGCAGATTTATCCCAGAGATAATTGCTGGTTATTACATATCAGTCACAAAGTTGAATGGCGTACTCTCAAGGTTAGTAATTGATAATGAGAATATGATCCGAAATTTTGAAGACGGTGCAGACAGAATTATTGCAGAACCATTATATATCATGCTGGCATCCCAAAGCCACCCTGATGCACATGAATATGTCAGGAAGCTGACGCTTAAGTCCCAGAAAGAAAACAGATGCCTTCATGAACTGCTCATGGCAGACGAAAGCCTCAAACCTTATATTAATAAGCTTTCAGGAGAACAGCTTGAAATACTCAAGGATCCAAAGAGATATATTGGTTTGTCGGTAAAAAAGACTGAGACAATATGTGACCATTGGATTCGAGAATTAAAGCTTGAAGTCTAAAAAGGTGTATAATCATGTCAATATCATATAAAGATGCAGGTGTCGATATCGATGCAGGAAACAAAGCAGTAGATCTGATGAAGAAATATGTCAAAGAGACATACAATAAGAATGTAATGACTGATCTTGGTTCCTTTGGTGGGCTCTTTTCAACTGAAGGATTCCCTCAAAATCCTGTTCTTGTCTCATCATGTGATGGAGTAGGAACAAAGTTAAAGATTGCCTACAAAATGGACAAGCACGATACTATTGGCCAGGATCTTGTCAATCATTGTGTAAATGACATCCTAGTCATGGGAGCAAGGCCATTATTCTTTCTGGATTACATCGGAACCGGAAAAATGGACCCTGATATCATGGCACAGATCGTCAAAGGATTCAGTATGGCTGCAAAAGCAAATGGTTGTGCCATAGTTGGTGGTGAGTCCGCTGAGATGCCTGGCATATATCAAAATGGAGAATATGATGTTGCTGGATTTATCGTAGGAGTTGTTGATAAAGAACAGATTATAACAGGTGAGAAAATCTCATCGGGGGATATTCTTATAGGTCTTCCATCAAACGGTTTCCACACAAATGGATACACCCTTGTTAACAAGATATTTTTTGAAAAGATGGCTCTCAGGCCAGATTCTGTTATAGATGGGATACATGGTACTATCGGAGAAGAACTCTTAAAAACACATAAATCATATCTTAATGAAGTGACACCAATTCTCCCACTATTAAACGGAATGGCGCATATAACTGGCGGTGGATTCTATGAGAATATCAAAAGGGTTTTGCCAGAAGGACTAGGTGTTGAAATAAACGCAGACTGGGAGGTACCTGAGGTCTTTAAGATACTCCAGAAATCAGCTGAAATCAGTGATGAAGAGATGCACAGGACATTTAATATGGGTATAGGCATGGTCCTTATAGTACCTGAAAGTAACCTTGATAAATTCAAGGAAACATTTTTAGACGAATACAATCAGATAGGAAAAGTTACACAAACAGGAAAAGTACACATAAATTTTAACAACTAACTTTCTTTTTTGAGGTCTTTCTCCAATTGAGCTATTTCTTGACTAATTTCCTCAATTCTTTTGTTCTGGTCCGCTTCCTGATTCATAATCTCACCACATTCAGGACATTTGAACTCAAAATCCATAGCTTGCTCAAAATCCAACCTCATACACCTACTATCACATATATAGAAATCCGACTCTTTTTCTCGCTTAAGACGGTCTAAAAGCCTGTCAAGTTTCTGCTTTTTCAGGCTAACAATCAAAGATTTTATCCTTTTTGGATTAAATGTCCAGTAATGGATATACCAACCCTTCTGCCGGTCTTTTTTTCTGTATACTGTGACAAGATTATGGTCATAGAGACGGTAGAGCATATTTCTGACTATATTTATTGGTGTTTCTATAGCCTCAGCTATCTTAAACTCGGATATGTTCTTTTTGTTCTTAAGGTATTCGACGAGGGGATTAACCTCTTCTCCAGCCACCTGAGCTACCACCTTAGTTATTAAATCGTTTGTTACTCTCATTATTACAGTCTCTTCTCTATATTGCTAACTTTATAATATAGAGAACTCACCATTATGCTTTAAGGTATTCTCTGTCACCAAATTACAATAAGCCCTTTAATAACTAAAAATTGGCTTTAATATTATATAAAGGTTTTGTTTTATTATTGGAAAAAATACATATTTTTCTACTAATTCATAGTAACAGTATTTTTCACAGTTAGAAACCAAATCTCAAGAAAATATAAGGTATATTATTTTGACCAGTTAATGATTAGAATATGCAAGAAATATATTGAAAGTCAAAAACAAGGGAAGAAAAATCCAATAAGTATCAGGGATATCTCTTATTACAGATATCATCTAATGCATATTAAATACATATTTAAATGAACTTCTATTGCTCACTGGCATGGCATTCAATCTTCAAAAAATAGAGAATCCTGATTTTTACATAGATTTCACACTACGTAAGGCAAGAGAGCGTGTCTCAGTGAAGTCTTTCAAGGGAGATAAAGTAGCAAAGAACCGTCAGGCAGAACTCATCAGGTTTGACGTAATTGACACAGTACTTTCTGATAAATTACGAAATATACATCTATCCTATCCAAGATTTGATGATCTGACAGACTTTTACAAAGAATTAGTAAAAATAACCATTGACGCTGGACAATATAAGAAGTCCTGCGCAGCTATAAAATGGGCAGATAATAAAGTCTCTTTCTTCTGTAGACAGGCCAAATCTCGCATTGCCAAATCACGTGATCTTGTGGATATAAAAAAAACACGGGACTCTAATATTGGAAGGATCGTCTCTGTAGTTAAACAGATTAAGTCCAATCTGAAATATCTAGATGAATGCCGTAGAGTATTTAAGGACTATCCCACAATAAAATCTGGTCTGAATACAATAGCTCTTTATGGATTTCCCAATGTTGGAAAGACAACACTACTTACAAAGTTAACATCAGCTACTCCTGAAATTAGTAATTATGCTTTTACTACTAAAAAGATTAATATTGGCTATCATGAACAGCCTGCTAAGAACATCAAGCTCCAGATTCTTGACACCCCTGGAACGCTAAATAGGTTCAACAAGATGAACCTTATTGAAAAGCAGGCAGATCTAGCTCTTAAGCATTGCGCAGACCTAGTTGTAGTAGTACTCGATCTGACTGGCACAACATATCTAAGAGAAGATCAGGATAGACTTCTGGACCGAATCATTGAAATCAAGAAACCATTCATTGTATATTTATCAAAAACCGATATGATGGATAAAGAAACCATAGAAAAACTCCAACAAGAGTATAATGCAGCAGGAAGTATAGAAATTCTGATTGATGGTATTAAGACTCATTTTAAAAAACATCCTAACCTGGCAATATGATAAGACAGTTATTGGTTATTCCTATTTCCTAAAACCCATATTTACGCAGTTCCATCTTTTTCCATACAGTGGGTGTTCATTGATAGCAAAATAATGCTCAGATATCTTATCCATGCTTACCATGGTACAAACCTTTTTAGGATAATGAAGCCAGACATTCTTCCCAGTAAACTCAGAATCCATTACTCCAATATCTGGCTCAAAAATATATGTTAACGATAATTTTTCTGCAATACGAGAAAGAGATGAAAGGTATTGCCTAATAATATCTGGTTCAATATGATGCATATTTAACCAATCAACAGCACTTTTTGATTTGAAACCCATAATAACTAAATCCTGTGTCATACATTGATAATATTCAAGCTGACCACGTCTATCTCCATAAGTTTGTTTGGCTCTTCGGATGGCATCATCCGAAATATCAGTGCCTATAACACAATAACCAAGCTTAAAAAGTGCAAAGGCAGTTTCACCGCTTCCACAACCTGATACAAGAACAGTATTTTCCAAATCACTTGAAGCTTTTTCAACTCTGTAATTTTGAGAATCACTACTTAAGCAATCTCTGATTGGCTCTCCTATAGTGTGAAATATGTCCTCATGGAGGGGGATACCATGCCATGGAAGAATGTCTTTCTTATAGATTCCATTCCATATTTTCTTATCATCATCCAATGTCATCTTTTATTTCCTTTTTTATTACATAAAATCAATGTGATTCATTTTTTTAGCCATATTTATGGAACATTTATCTATCTTTGATATTTTTTCTAGATATTTACCCGGCTTCTTGTTTTTAAGAGACCCATCAATTAATTCATATTTAGAACCTTCATCATTGATCCTAAAGAGTTCCTTCTCATACAGCTTCTTTGCTTCTAGTATGGCAAATCTTGTTGGTTCAGACTTCCATTTCTCCTTAATAGATGTGACCATTGAGTTCTCAACATAAAAAAGTTCTTTTGCCTGTTTGCCTGGTGGGATAGAGAATGTCAATAAGTTAATCATATTACCTGAATACTTTCTTCTCGCATAATGCCTGAAAGTGTTGATGAGATATTCTTTTGGCTTATGTCTACCCGAAAGTTTGAAGGTGTCAAGACCTATTTTTTTATAGAAATCAAGATCCTCCGGTCTAATTAATCCAGTCAGAGACAAAATCTTCCATGGGCTTATTAGGATATCCCTAACACATCCTCTGAGACAATAGTCACTATTGTCATGCTCAATTGCAGTCGCTGCCCATTTAAAATGCTCATCTCGTCTTTTGCATCCATATGTGCAGTTTTCATTTACAATAAGACTGCTTCTTATATTGCATTTTTTCAGTTCCATAATTAGATTATCTAAATCTCTGCGAATATTACAGTCATGATGCAGCACGACTTCTTTAATATTGAGTCCTTGTCGCTTCAATCCTTTAATTAGACTGATCTTTTCTAGGCTATCGATTCCGAATACTGTTGATACAGTCAGACCTTGCTTTGGAGAAATTGCACCAATTTTCTTCATAAGTTCAATATTAGCCAGTGTCAATAGTTCTGGTTCAAGTTCATCAATTATTGTCATGACTTTTGTAATCAGTTCAGTATCAATTTCATTCTTTTGATATATGGAATTGAAAAGATAGTTAAATTTGATCCCTTTATTCCTTAAATAATCCAATATACCATAAGCCTTAGCAAAAGAGATATTTTCAATATACTTAGTTGTTCTACCACTTTTTTCAATAGGTAGGGAACCATACATTTCTGTTATGACAATATCTCCACTTTCAGCTATGTCTATCATTTCATCAATATACTTTGTGTCCCATACAATAGGTATTTTGAAATTAATCATGTGCGGAGGAAAAAATCTGTATTTAATACAATTTTACCTTACATATACGTATATAATTAAAAAGATATTAATAAAATTTATAAATTACCTTATATGTGTGGTAATTATGTGGCAAGCGATCTTTGAAGGAAAGCACGATAGTTGCACAATTGCTCCTCTGTGTATGAAATACAGTATAACAGATTTTATCTATCTTCTAAATGCATGGCAAGAGGAAGATTCTTTCTTCTATAGTGAAGTACATATATTACAGGGGCATGAGGAAAATAAGAAAAAATTCATTTCAACACTAAAGAAAGGGGCAAGTATTCTTAAATTTGAACAAAACGGAAATTTCATAGTGACATTACAAAAAAGACCAAAGTGGATGGCTGCTTATATCCCATTATGGGATAAGAGAATCATACAGACTAAGCCAGTCATCCAAAGATCTGATGGAACAGAACAGTGGGAAATGTCAGCTTGGGAAAAAGAACCTCTTATGCATATATTAGAAAGGCTTCCCAAAGAGTTTGAGATCAAGCTGAAGTCAATCACTCGGACTAAAATAGGAAATATATTTATGCCTCATATAATGCCAAGATTAAGTGCTAGACAGGAAGAAGTAATTCATCTGGCCATAAAAAAGGGTTACTATGATTTCCCTAGGAATGTTAACCTTAATGATCTATCCAGTGAATCAAATCTGACAAAATCAACCTATTTACAGCATCTGAGAATCGCTGAGAAAAAAATAATACCTTATCTTATAGAAAATATCCTCTAATTTAGATACTCCTGCTTGGTATGGGTACCAATCACTTCTTAACGAATAATGTTCTCGTAGGGAATGGGATTCCTATCTTTGCCTTATTTAATGCGTTATAGATAGCAGTTGTGGCTTCCACTTTTGCACTTAATCTTTCAGATACATCATCAATCCAGAATCTTGCGCTGAAATTAAGTGAGAAATCTGCCATCTCCAAAAACAAGACCTGTGGAGCTGGATCTTTCAAAGCAGGTTTAATTTTGTCCAAAACACCAAGAATTAACTTCTCGACCTTCTCAACCTTAGTACCATATTCTACACCAAATTTGATATTGACCCTATACTGGAGGTTGGGTAATTTGAAATTTTGTATAATTGAATTTGCAATCTGTCCATTAGGCACGACCAACAGCTCATTATCGAATGTCTTGATTTTTGTACTCCTTAATCCTACATCTAAAACAGTGCCTTGTTGACCACTATTAAGCAGGACAACATCATTTCGCTTGATAGCTCCATCAAGGATTAATGATATACCTCCAAAAATATTTGCTAAACTATCCTTAACAGCAAAACCAATAGCGATACCAGCAATACCAAGACCAGCAATAGCGCCTGTTACATCAATACCCCATGTGGAAAGAACTACTAAGGCAGCAATAATGTACAAAGTAACCTTAATTGATTTCCTCGCAAGCGGGAGGATATCATTGTCAAGTGATGAGCGAGTTTTCCTAGAAAATGCCTTAGCCCAGTGTCTTAGTATAATATCTATGACCTTTACAGCTATTATGAATAAAATAAATAAAAAGATAGACACATCAATCTTCTGGGCTATGTCAATAATTTGGTTCTCTGCACTGAGGTATTCCAAAGCCAGTCTGATACCAAATATCAATATTAACCATGTCAAAGGTGATTTCGTTTCCTCTACAATCTCATCATCAATAGTATTTTTAGTCTTCCTAGTTAATGCAATAATTGTCTTCTCGACTAGAATAGCGAAAAGCCTCGAGAAAACAACGAAAAACAGAACTATAAGACCTGAAATAACATATTCATTATATAGCAACTCAGTAAATTCCATTTGTTTGGTAAATTCGCAGTAAAATATAAATGTTTCTTAAATATGGTAAAGTCAACTAACGTGGGTTTGGGTAACAAATATATGCAAAGCAGATTTTGGGACTGTAAATTACTCTATTTACAGTAAATACTTCTTTGCAAAAAGGATTCATCGTTGGGTTTCTCCGTCGATGAATTTAGACATGAATTTTGCTTTTTACAAAGAAGAACTATTTAACCCACTTAAGTTGACTTTACCCTTAAATATTTAACAAGGATATCTTAAGATGTGATTATTAGTGAAAGTTAGAAAACCAACAACAGACGAGATTAAACAAGCAGAAAACTGGCCAGTGTGGGAGAAAGAACCATCTTAATTTGACTGGGAATATTCAGATCAGGAAACATGTCATATCCTAGAAGGCAATGTGAAAGTCAAATCAGACACCGAAGAAATATCGTTTGGACCGAGAGATTGGGTTGTATTTCCAAAAGGACTAAAATGTACCTGGAAAATTAATGTAAAAATAAGAAAACATTACAAATTTGGTTGAGCCTGTTTTTTCTCCTCTAAAACGATTGCACACTGCCCTGGGAACTTCTGTCTTACCCTGTTAGCAGCTCGCTTCGCAAATGCGAGATGTTGTTTATTGACTTTAATCTCAAACAGAGTCTGACCTTTTTTTATTCTGGCTGCAATTCCGATTGGTTTACCAAAAGATTTCTTCATACCTGTACTCATCCTGTCCGCTCCTGCACCAGCTGCCAGAGGGTTTTCTCTAAGGATGTGGTGTGGATACATCCTGATTCTCAAGAAATAGCCCATCTTACCTGCATTCTTTTCAAGAATCCTATTGCATGACTGTCTGGCTGATTCAATAGCATTGTGGCGTATTTGAATATCTTGTTTTGAGACAACATTGAAGGTATGCGTAAAGTCCTTCTTAACATCACCCATATTAAATCTGACAATTTTGGAATTGGGACGAGCCCTAACAAAATTATGCTTTCTGAACTTTGAAATCCTTGTATAAGGTCTTTCTACTCTTCTATATGCGACGAATTTTCTTAGTTTTGCCATTTTAACTCAGAGTTCTCTGGGAATATCAAAACATTTATAAAGTTTTACATATGAAATATGCACAGGGGAAAAGGAATACTAATGACTTGGAATTCATTTTAAATTTAAAAATATCAATTTAGATTGGTTCAGAGGGGTGAAAGAATGATACAACTTGGCGGTAATATTGAACTAACTGGTTTTCGTGAATTAGATCGAAGCATAATGATAATTGTTAAGAAAATGGTAGGCAATTATGTGAAGAAATTCACTGAAAGACTAGAAGGCTTTGAGAAACTCTCTCTGACCTTAAAAACAGTTCATCAGACTGAAAAATCTGAAAAATATGAAATAAAAGCTATGCTTGTACACAAAGGAAAAATCCACAACTCAGAGAGGGTTGAGTATAATCTCTTTGTTGCTATAGATGAAGCATTGAAAGCATTAGAAGCCTCAGTGGACTAAAAACGTCTTTCTGATAAATATATATTCTGTATATTCTGACCGATATACAGGATTATTTGTCAGATACTGCTGTTTCTTTGTATTCTCTTCTGTATTCAGCATATTTATCTTCTGGAGAAAATTTTGGTGGGTGCGGTCTGTGTGTTGGATTACCACAAGTGGGACAGGTTTCACTGAGAGAATAAGAATCGCATTCAGAGCAGAATTGAATGTGAAGGGCCATCTACTCTATCCTCTTGAAATCAAATTCGCTCTTCTTGTCAAGTTTCTTCTTAATCGAATCAATTGTTTTCTTGAGCAATTTTTCAGCAACAGGATATTCCTTGGACATAATCTGAATTTTATGCTTACCTGCTCCAAGATAATTGACGGTTATATTTTCTTTGTCAACCTTAAATGCACTATTTAGGGCATCTTTGATATTTTCAATTCCCTCAGGAGCATAGCTTTTTATTGATATTTCTCCCTTTATGCATACATTTGGTTCTTTAATTCTCTGTCTGATTATTTCATCCAGGTCCTTGAGCAAAGATTTTGGCACATAATCTTCGAGCTTTACTTCTCCAGCAACATAATCTTCAAACATGTCGTAGAGCGAGTCATAATCATCAAATACTTTTTTACCGATTAGATCATACAATTCTCTTGTTTCTTTCTTGTGCTTCTTAGCAACAAACTCCAAAATCTTCTCTGCAATATTTTCCTGTTTGATCTGATCGATTTTTGTTCTTCTTTGATGCTCAGAAACCCTTCTAAGTGATAAGTCAATCTGGTTTCTTTCTTCATTAACTCGAAGAACCTTACAGACGATGACCTTGCCTTCTTTGACATAATCATTTAGATTTCTGATTCTTCCAGGACTGATTTCAGAAATGTGTATCATCCCTGAAAGATGGCCATACTCATTAAGTCGTGCGAAGACTGAATGGAAATGTATCTTTGTTACAGTACATAACACTATGTCTGACTCTTCCGGTAAACCTTCCTTTTGTCTAAACATCTTATTCAAGAACCTCAAGTATTCTTGATTTTATTTTTGTCTTGCCCCCAGATGGTTCAGCAATGACTTTCTCGCAGACAAGACATTTGATCTTGCTTGCAGATTTGCCGAATACGATCTGCTCATTCTTGCACTTTGGGCATCTAACTTTTATGAATTTGCTATTGGTTTCTTTTATTTCAGTCATTTTAACACCTTTTTATTCAATACATAGAGGCATCGGGTCCTGGTGCTTGCTGCTTCATACCCTCTGCTTTAATAATATCGTCGATACGTAGTATCATGACAGCAACTTCACTAGCACTGGTCAGTGCTTGTGTCTTAACCTTGAGCGGCTCTACGACACCCATTTTCCAGGAATCAACGACACGTGCTTCATAAACATCCAGTCCTGCACCTTTTTCCCCTTTTTCATGAGCTGCCTTCAACTCAGTAAGCATGTCTATTGGGTCGATCCCTGCATTTTCAGCTAATGTTTTAGGGATTATTTCCAACGAATGTGCATATGCTTTTACAGCAAGCTGCTCTTTCCCACTTAAAGTTTCAGCAAATTTGGATAATTTCCCTGCAATTTCAATCTCTGTTGCACCTGCACCTGGGACTACCTTACCTATCCTAAGAGCTGCTGCAAGGTCTCCAATTGCGTCTTCCATGGCTCGTTTTATCTCATCAACATAATGCTCTGTTCCACCACGGATGAGGATTGTCACCGATTTAGGATTATTACATCCCCTGACATATATCATTTCCTCGTCGCCAGTCTTGACTTCTTCAACAATACCTGCTTTACCTAAATCTGCTTCTGTCAGATCTTCCAAATTGGACACGACTGTCCCACCTGTAGCCCGAGCAAGATTTTCCATATCTGATTTCTTCACCCTTCTAACAGCAAAAATCTTCTTCTTTGCAAGAAAATGCTGTGCCATATCATCAATACCTTTCTGGCAGAATACAACATTAGCACCGCTTTTTTCTATCTGATTGACCATGTCTCTCAGCATCTTCTCTTCCTGATCTATGAAAGACTGCATCTGATTGGGATCAGTAATCTGGATCTTTGCATCCATTTCCGTACTTCTTATCTCAATAGGAGTATTTATTAGAGCAATCTGAGCATCTTTGACAGATGGAGGCATCCCTTTGTGTACCCTTTCCTTATCAAGAATTATTCCTTCCACAAGTTCAGAATCCTCAACGCCTCCTCCTACCTTCTTTTCAATCTTTATATTGTCAGTATCAAGCTTATCTTCATTGACCTTCAGAATCGAATTTACTGCAATTTCAGCTAAATCCTCTCTGGCAGCCTCAGCGCCTTTTCCAGTCATAGCAGTAGTTGCAATATTAATTAATAAATCCTTATCCTTAGCAGTAACAGGTTTAGTAATTTCTTCAAGCAATTCAATTGCTTTAGAAGTTGCTCTTCTATATCCTCTGGCGATGACAGTTGGGTGGATATTTTGATCAAGCAGACCCTCAGCAGATTTTAGAAACTCACCAGCCAAAACAACAGCAGTTGTAGTGCCATCTCCTACCTCATCTTCCTGCGTCTTAGCGATCTCAATGATCATCTTAGCACTTGGATGCTCTATACTCATCTCCTCAAGGATTGTTACACCATCATTGGTTATTGTGACATCTCCCAAAGAATCGACAAGCATTTTGTCCATTCCTTTTGGTCCAAGTGTGGTCCGTACTGTCTCTGCGACCATCTTTGCCGCCATAATATTTATCTTTTGAGCGTTCTTGCCTTGAGATCTCTGAGATCCTTCCGGTAATATGAATATTGGTTGTATATGATTATTAGACATTCAAATCCCTCCCATTTATCAGAATGTGGTGGACTGGGATTTATTATATAAATGTTACGTGAATAATGGGCAAACAAATGAATTGCCACAATTATATGAAGAACGGCCTTCTATTGCCGGTGACATCTCATTATAAGAGAAAATTTAATTATTTGTAATGTGAAATTTACCAATATAATTATATTTATTACTAATATAATTATAATTTTTACTAATTTATTAATGTTTTTCTAGAATATTCTTGAATATAGATGTAAGGTGTTTACGAGTTACTTTTAGTCATATTTTTCTTTTCTTCATTACATTTTTAGGATACCTTGGGCTTTAGCCCAAGTTGTAGTTGGTGAATCCTGCCCTCCGTAAGTTTTTTCTACCATTTTAACTATGAAATATACGCGCGACGAAAATCGGCGCACGCATCTAATCTAC
>JAIPIC010000051.1 GCA_021734865.1 Candidatus Woesearchaeota archaeon
AATGTTCAAGAAATATTTGAAAGAAAAGTTGTTCCGCATGGAAACGGTGCGAAGATTCTTGTTCAGAAAAAAGATATTGGGAAAAGAGCATTTGTAATTATCATTAAAGATTGATTATTTGTTTATGTCCCACACCCTAGTAAGGTTCAAAGCATAAGAAAGGGTTAGAAATATATCTAAATGAGAAAATATTTTACAATATCAGTAAATGGCTGTTTTTTATCTCGTCCATAAGTGTTTTTTCTGCAGATTTGAGATCTGGGCCATAGGCCACAATCCCTTCTTTATGCCCCTCCATTACAAAAATACCTGCTTCCAGCCCGATTTTTTCTACAACTTCTTTTGATGCAAGAGCAATTTCAGGAGTGCCATATTCTGCTTTCTTTGGTGTCTTTGGATATCCTTCCTTAAGCATGTACTCCCAAAGCCCAAGATGGTGGATATGTATGACGCAGCCAATCTTTTTGTTTGCAAGATATACTGCTCCGTGTGTCATAGATTCAGATGATGCTTCGATCTTTCCTGTGCAATGAACGATGTTCATCTCAATATCAAAACTTGTCACTTCACAATATTGTTCTTCATTTAAAATTTCAAAATTTCCAGTGGCAGTTCCTGTGGTTATGAACTGGTCAGATCCTTTGATTCGCATGCTTATATTACCATAACCTATGCCGTCGTCATACATACCAATTAGACCAAGCTTGTGAAGCCTAGTCCTAACATCATTTAGCTCTTCTAGGTGAGTATGATGCTTAAACTCTTTGTCTATATGCTCAATCTTAAATTTAATATATCCTTCATCCATCATAATCACCTTTCCTCTCATATTCAATATAATTCTCTTTCATAGTTTTCCATTCAATTTGTCCTTGTTCTTAATAGTCTTGCATCTCTTTCAACCATTTCCTGATTACTTTTAAATTTTCTTCTCTGTCTGCGAGAGGGCCGCTCAATGTATATATAGGAAAATGGATGTTCAAAGTTGAGGTCTTATTAACCTTCTTGATATCGTTGACATAATCTATCTTCTGTATTATGTACTCAGTATCCTGTTTTGTCAATTCACAATTCGGAAAACATTCTGATCTTCCCTCATATAATGAGGCTATTTCACCAATATTGCCTGTAATCAACAAAATCCCTTATTCATCCACAATCAGGTCTTTTGTATTCTCAAGTCTTCTAGGGTAAATAGAATCTGATAGATTTTGTAAGATTGGGTCATGATAATACTTTACACCCGGCATGAGAACTTCATCTTCATATTGTTTTCCTGTTTCCGGATCTATTGGCCGATTCTTATAAGGAACAGCAAGATATCCTATCATCACAGGACAAGTAAGAAATGAAAAACCAGCATTTTTTGATGCTAAAGCCCAGTCATGTGTTCCCAAACCACCTGAACAGCCCATATTGTTTTCTGAGCCTACAATTAAATCAACTTTTTTTTCCTAGTTCTATAAGCTTCTGTAGCTTGCTCTTGAGACATCGAATCAAAATCACAGTGTATACCGACCCCATGCCCATGCTCTAGGGCATATGATAGCATATTATTGCCATACTTTTCTGCTGCCTCAATATATGGCGTCTCTGATTCTATCGTAATTAACGCATCATATTCACTAAATAAATCTATTATCTCTTTCAGTTGTGAATTTACTTTATCATAGGTTCGCTTATCAGGAAAACGTAATTGTCCCTCAAGATGAACTACAGTAGCAAATGCAAGTGAGTTTTCAGCAGTAGTCTCAGCCTCTTCTGATTCAATATGTAATTGGTCTATACAGTCCTCTTGACACTGTGTTGTATTTTCCATCCTATCACAGATACCATCACCACATATTATATGTTTATCACCCTGTTCCGAGGTATCATTGTTCACACAAGCCACTAAAAGAATTAGTAAAGGTACAATTATTGTAATTTTTAGATCCCTGTTTTTCTCAGTTGCAAAAATTAAACATCACTTGTTAGGATAAAGTCCATGAACGCCTTCTCTGCTGGCTTCGCAAACCCCCCTCTCAGTAATAAGTCCGGTTATGAGTCGTGAGGGAGTTACATCAAATGCATAGTTTCCGGCAGGTGTGGTTTCGGGACATATAAGTACCTGTTCAACTTTTCCTTCCTTATTTTTACCCCAGACGTATCGTACTTCTTCCTGATCACGTTCTTCAATAGGTATCTCCTTTAGACCGTCTTCCATTTCCCAGTCAAAAGTAGACGAAGGGAGGGCAACATAAAATGGGACATTATTGTCCTTTGCAGCTAATGCCTTTAGGTATGTTCCTATTTTATTTGCCACGTCTCCTGTGTGTGTGGTCCTATCGGTTCCGACGATGCACATATCAACCATACCGTGCTGCATTATGTGGCCCCCCACATTATCTACGATAAGTGTATGTGGTACTCCGTGCTTACCAAGTTCCCAACTTGTCAGGCTTGCGCCTTGACTTCGTGGTCTTGTCTCGTCGACCCAAACATGGACTTTTATTCCTTTTTCAAATGCCGCATATATTGGGGCAGTTGCGGAACCATAATCAACAAAAGCAAGCCAGCCAGCATTACAGTGTGTCAAAATGTTGACGGTCTCGCCCCCCTTTTTCTTACTAATTTCTTCAATAATCTTGCAACCGTGTTCACCCAGCCTTCTACAGTACTCAGTATCCTCATCTGCAATTTCATTTGCTGTAATAAATGCAAGCTTTACTTTTTCTTCTGGTGTTTCGGATGTAGCCATTACATCTAACTGCCTCTTAACTGCCCATTCAAGATTTTTTGCTGTTGGTCTGGTTGCTATAAGCTGGTCGGCGTATTTTCTCATATCTTCGTCAAAAGCCGCGGTGTTTTGTTTTGATGACTGTAATGCAGCAATATACATACCATATCCTGCAGTGGCCCCAATAAGACCAGCACCATGAACATACATTTCTTTTATGGCCTTTGCTGCGTCATCGACTGTTTTGATATCAAAGATCTCAAACAGATGAGGCAATTTACGCTGGTCAATAATCTGTATGATTTTTTCGTCGTTTTCATTTACCCAAATTGTCCTAAAATGTTTATCGTCAACTTTCATATTATTCCCCTTTATTTACCACATACTGAAATCAAGGGCATCTATCAGCATCTGAGTCAGATAAATTGCAATTGCCCCCATAGCTACCCAAAATACAATTTTAATTATCAAGGTCTTGGTATCGGCACTTAACATTTCTTTCTTTTCTTCTTTTATAGTAGACTTAATCTGTGGCCTATACCCGCAATTCGGACAAAAAGGCGCATTGTTTAGATCTAGTTTCAATTCTGTGCCACAGTTTGCACATTTACTAATTGGAATATTTGGTTGAATTGTTGGCTGCGCAGCATAGTTTTGTTGCCCTGAAGTTTGACTTTGTTGTGGTGACTGAACTGCCTGTGATGTTTGAGACGGCTGTGGCGTCGGTTGGCTAAGTGGTGTTTGGACCTGCTGTAAGGGCGCCTGTGATGTTGTGGACGTTGTCATTTGCCCAATCTGCAGGTTTCCTTGCTCATCGCTTGATTCCATGAACATCTTAAAATATTACATATATTTAAATTATAGCGTCGACGCAAATCCTATAAATATGTGGTGCGTTCTGTCCACACTTTACAGTTCTGATAATCTTTGCTGTGCGGCCCAGATTAGCACAAGCAGAAGAAATTTTATTTTCTGCTTCAATAAAATGTTCCTCGTGTAAGAAATCATAAAAATGTAGCCAACCACCGGGTTTAAGGGCGCTGAGTGCAGTATCAAGAAAATCTTCTGCGCCTTTTGGAAGGGGCATTAGTACCCTATCAAAAGACTCGTGAATTTTGATGATATTTGGAACAATAATCTTTGCATCGCCGCAATAATTCGTGAGGTTTGTGTTTTTGTTAAGTTTTTTATTCTCTTCTGCAAGCTCGTATCCTCGTGGGTTGATTTCTACGGCAACCACACTTTTAGCTTTTCTAGCCATCAGGTTACTATATGGGCCAACTCCAGAGAACATCACCAGCACGTTTTCATCATTCTCTAGTTCATTGTATATTCTTAAGCGCTCGTTTGATAAACGTACTGAAAAATATGCGTTTTCAACGTCAACCATAAGTCGTAAGCCATTCTCCTTATGTGTTGTGGTCCTTTTGTCGTCTCCTGCAAGAAATTCCATTTTTTGTGTACGAAATTGTCCTTCATGCCCACCAGATTTACGAAGTACTGTGTTGATATTTTTGTGTTTTAGAAGCGCTTTAGCGAATTCGTCTTTCTTTGACTGCAAAATATTGTCTATTTCAAGGATTGCTATGTCGCCGACAATATCATACGATGTTTTAGCTAATTCAAGCTCAGATTTGTCAAGATTTTCAGATATTGACTCTTTCAGGCTTTTATTCTTAACTGTTCGCTGAAGACATAAATTATATATCTTCCATCCTTGTTTTAACGGTCCTGCGCCTTGTGTTGCGGCAAAGTTCTTTGTTACGGGCACATAAACGTAGTCTTTATCGGCTTTAACAATATAATTGTTATCGTAGGCACCAGATTGTTTAAGGTCGATTATCTTCTTTTGTGCATCCTTTGCTGGTATCTTAACTGCCGTCGTCTTCCCATTTATACTGCTCATTATAGTTGAGAATTGCGTGAAACTTAAAAAACGTGGTGTTTTTTGCCTTTATCGACTGGATTGTGTATATTTTATCAGGTTAAGTCAACTTAGGTGTGTTAAATGGTTCTTCTTTGTAAAAAGCAAAATTTAGATCCAAATTCATCGACGGAGAAACACAACGATGAATCCTTTTTGCAAAGAAGAATTTACTGTAAATAGAGTAATTTACAGTCTCAAAATCTGCTTTGCATATATTTGTTACCCAAACCCATGTTAGTTGACTTTACCATTTTATCATTACTTTTATAAAGGCCGCAAAACTCCCTTTAATCATGTCAGACGAATATGAACAGATGCTTGATACTGCGCTTGAAAATATGCCTAAGATTCAAAATAAGTCAGAAAGGTTTGAAGTGCCAAAGGTAAAAGGACATCTACAAGGTAATAAGACCGTAATCAGTAATTTTTCTAAAATAGCTGACACTATAGGCAGACCAGCAGATCGATTATTAAAATATGTCTTGAAAGAACTGGCAACGCCGGGTACAAAGAAAGGTAATTTCGTTATTATAGGGAGCAAGATGCCTGCATCGAGGATAAATGAAAAAATCCAACAATTTGTTGATGACTTTGTGATCTGTAAGGAATGTGGAAAACCAGATACAAAAGTTAAGAAAGAAGGTAGTGTATCTGTACTAAGATGTCAGGCTTGTGGCGCAAGGTATCCTATAAAAATTAAGTTCTAAAGTGTCCAATTTCTTCTTAATTAGTAAAATGAACGGTTATTTACGCTTATTTGTTCTTAATCAAAAACATTAAAAGTACACCCCCTTATTTCCTATGGAAAAAAATTCATCAAGTTCTGTGCTGACAAGTCAAAAAAATTTTTTCTGTGTGTTTTTATAATACCATCACAGATTTGGTGTGGTTTTTTATAATATATTTTATTGTCTGTTTTTTATAATATATATATTGTAAATGTTATTTTTATTTTATATATATATATATATTTATAATATTGTTAATAATAATAATAATAATAATAACGACGAGTCAATATACAAATATAAAACAAAGTTTACAAGACAATTAATTGAAAACAGGCTTTAGATTATCTATTAAATGACGCAAATGACAGAAGATATATTTTAGATTATATTTAATATATCAATTCAATTCCCTCAACATTACAAAATAAAAAAAAGTTCCATAGGAAATAGGGGGGTGCTGAAGATTCAATATATATGTTGATTAACAATAAACTATATATAACCATTATTGCATATGGAATTATCTTGACGAGAGATAGGGGCGAGGATTAGTGACAAAAGGAAAATTAAATGGGTTCTTTGAGAGTTTCATTAAAAAAGATTCACTGTTTGTAAAAAAGAAGGCGCTGCAGTTATCATACACTCCAGACCAAATCGTGCATCGTGACACAGAACTTAATTCTGTAGCTACGATATTGGCTCCGCTGCTTAAGATGGAAAAACCATCAAATCTTTTTGTTTATGGCAAAACAGGAACAGGTAAAACCTTGGTTGTTAGATATACTTGTGATGAATTGATGGTTTCTGCTAAAGCGAATTCTATTCCTGTAAAAATCATATATATTAACTGCAAGCTTAAGAAAGTTGCTGACACAGAGTATCGTTTAGTTGCTCAACTTGTCAGGGAGCTTGGTAGAGACATTCCTGCAACTGGGCTGCCTACTGATGAGATCTATAATTTCTTTTTCAAGCTAGTGGATATTAAGGAACAGATCCTTCTTATTGTTCTTGATGAGATTGACCAGCTGATTAAAAAGGCAGGCGATGAGATATTATATAATATGACAAGAATTAATTCTGAATTAAAAAATGCACAAATAAGTATTGTGGGGATATCCAACGATCTTCTATTTGCTGATAGTCTCGATCCACGAATAAAAAGCTCCCTTAGTGAGGAAGAGCTTGTTTTCCCACCCTATAATGCGCTTCAGATAAAAGATATCCTTCTAGAGAGAGTAAAAGAAGCCTTTAAAAAAGGAACAATTAAACCTGGTGTCATAGAAAAATGTTCGGCTTATGCGGCCAGAAACCATGGGGACGCACGACGTGCACTTGAACTTTTAAGGGTTGCTGGAGAGATAGCAGAAAGAGCAAACAAGAAAAAAGTGGAACTTAGCGATCTTGACACTGCAGAAGAAAAAATCGAAAAAGACAAAATAATTGAAAGTGTGCTCATACAACCCAAACAATTTCTCGTTGTTTTATATTCAGTAATTGAGGCCTGTGCGGATACAAAAGAGAAGGTCTTTACAGGTGACGTTTATGATAATTACATTCGATTCTCGAAAGAGTCTGGACTGAGACCACTTACTCAGAGAAGGGTGTCAGATATAATTTGCGAACTTGATATGCTTGGTATTATCAACGCAAAGGTAATATCTAAAGGAAGGCACGGGCGAATGAGGGAAATTACGCTTTCGATTCCTAATGACACAAAGAAAAAGCTATACCAGATCATCAAGGACTCAATCCATATTTAGTGTGGTAATTCAATGGACAGTACGAAAAAGAAAATAATTAGAATCCTTATAGAGAAGGGACTTTTAGTAAGTGAAGATCTTATTGAAAAACTTGACCAGACTGAGAACTTACAGGGTTTTCTTGACCGACTTGAATCTAAAAAAGATAGAAATGAAGACCTCTTGCTGCTTTGTGAGGAAAATCTTGGGCTAGTTAGGGGTGAGGACGCCCCACCTAATTGGAAAGAATTTGAAGAATCACGAGCAAATTTTGAAAAGAACAGCAAGGACAAAAAATATGAGCGTTTTGTTGAGCATTTTCAGAATAATTGTTCACAATCTCAGAACAGAGACCAGCCTAAAGATGGGCCGATACAAAAAGAAAACACAGAAATTTCAAAAAACCTTGAAACTTCACCGTGTGATATATTATTTTCATATGAAGAAAAACAAGGGAAAAAAACGGTTAAAGATTTTGTATCATATTTTAATCATCGTTTTCAATCACTTTCAGGCCTATTGACTCAGCGCTCTGAACTCCAGGGACTAACATCTATTTCACGTATAGCTGCAAAAAAAGATAGGGAAAACGTGTCTATGATCGGTATGATCAGGGATATCTCTACGACAAAGAATGAGAATTTAATGGTGACTGTTGAAGACCAGACAGGATACATCAATGTGCTGATTAGTAAGAATAAGCCGGAGTTGTATCATCGTGCAGCAGATCTGGTTGAAGATGAAGTAATCGGGATACAGGGCGTGAGCGGAAATAACGTCGTATTTGCAAATAATGTTGTTTGGCCCGAGGTGCCTTTGAATAAGGAATTTAAGAAATATCCAGAAGAAACATATGCTGCATTTCTTTCTGATATTCATGTTGGATCCAAACTTTTTCTAAAGGACAGTTTTATGAAATTTATCAAGTGGTTGAATGGTGGTGTGGGTTCAGATAAGCAGAAAGAGGTCGCTTCAAAAATTAAGTATTTATTTGTTGCAGGAGATCTTGTTGATGGGGTGGGAATATACCCTGGTCAGGAAGAAGAGCTCGAAATTCCTGATATTTATAAACAGTATGAAGAATGTGCAAGGCTTCTCGATCAAGTGCCAAAGCACATAACAATTATTTTATCGCCAGGAAACCACGATGCAATGAGGCTTGCAGAACCACAACCAAGGCTTTATAAAGATCTGTCTGAAGCAATTTGGAAGCTCAAAAACGTTATAATCGTTTCAAATCCAGCAATAGTTAATGTCCTACGTACAGAAGATTTTCCAGGATTTGATGTTTTGCTTTACCATGGGTACAGTTTTGATCATTACATCAGTAATGTGGATAGTATTAGAAATAATGGGGGATATGACCGGGCAGATCTTATTATGAAGTTTCTTTTGACAAGACGACATCTGGCGCCAACACACACATCCACTTCATATATTCCTGATTCTAGCTGCGACCCGCTGGTAATCCAAAGCATTCCTGACTTTTTTGTGACAGGGCATATTCACAAGACTTCTGTAAGTAATTATAGAAATATTACAATGATCTGCGGTTCAACATGGCAGGCAAAGACCGATTTTCAGGAAAAAGTTGGGCACCACCCTGAACCTGCGAGGGTCCCCCTCGTTAACTTTAATACAAGGGAGGTGAAAATCCTTAAATTTTAATGGATGATCAAATGCCAAAAGCAACTGACTACATAAAAAGATACTTTGACCAAATAAATAAGGCGGTGGATATAGAGTATGAGATAGCCAACAAAGCCAGGGCTCAAGGTATCGATCCTGAGAAAAAAGTTGATATACCTCTGGCAGTAACAATGGCAGAAAGGGTTGAGGGTTTAATTAGTGTTGTTGCCCCACAATTGGTTGGTTCTGGATTTAGAAGAAGGATTGAAGAGCTAGAGAAGAAGTATTCTCCACTTGCCTGGGAAGTTGCTTTGATTATTGCAGGAGAAGTTGCAAAACAGAAGTTCTGCAAATTTAAAGATGTTAAAGAGGCTATGGAAATAGGCGTTCGTGTGGGTTTTACATATAACACGCTTGGTATTGTTGCAGCACCGCTTGAAGGTTTCGTTGAACTTCAGATCAAAAAGAGGCATGATGGTGGTGAGTATGTGGCAGCTTATTATGCTGGTCCAATTAGGGGGGCTGGGGGTACAGCAGCAGCTTTTTCTACAATAATAGTTGATTATGTTAGAACAAAACTTGGCTATAAGCCATATGATCCAACCCCAGAAGAGGTAAGGAGGTTTATTTCTGAGATACATGATTATAATGAAAGGATAACAAATCTTCAGTATATGCCAAGTGATGACGAGCTTGAATTCCTTGCAAAACATCTGCCTATTGAGGTAAATGGAGACCCTACAGAAAAACTTGATGTATCAAACTATAAAGACCAACCTCGTGTGGAGACAAATAAGATTAGGGGTGGAATGTGTCTTGTAATGGCAGAAGGGTTGGCTCAAAAAGCGCCAAAATTATGGAAAAGACTCGAAAAATGGGGCAAAGACCTTGGGCTTGAATGGGGGTTCCTTGCTGATTTCCTTGTATTACAGAAGAAAAAAAAATCTGGCTCAATCGTCAAAGAAAAAGCCCAGAAAATTACACCTAATTTCACATTTATCACTGATATAGTCGCTGGCCGACCCGTTTTGACTCCTCCGTTAGGTAAAGGCGGATTTAGGTTAAGGTACGGTCGTTCAAGACTTTCTGGTTTTTCTGCTGCAAGCATACATCCATTTACGCAATATGTTCTTGATAGGTTCATCGCAATAGGAACGCAGCTAAAAGTTGAAAGGCCGGGCAAAGCATGTGCAATCACTTCCTGCGACACTATTGAACCACCAATAGTTAAGCTGACAAACGGAAACGTTGTTAGGATAACAAATAAGACTGATGTAAAGAATTTGGTCAAAGATATAGATGAAATCCTCTTTTTGGGAGACATCCTTTTCAATTATGGGGATTTTTCAGAGAACGGAGCTATGCTGGCTCCACCAGGATATTGTCCTGAGTGGTGGGTTCAGGAATTGGAAAAAGCCACGGTCGATCTATTTGGTGTTCTTGATACAGAGAAACTTGAAGATTTAGTATCCATAGGATCTGCTGAACTTAAGAATTTTTTGAATAAACCAATGGTTTATTTCCCTTCATACGAACAGGCGAAGTCTCTTGCAGTCAAACTCTCGATGCCTATGCATCCAAAGTATACACATTTTTGGTCTTTATTGTCAAATACCGACATAGTACACTTGATTAAGATCCTCAGCAGGGCAAAAGTAGAACCTGAGAAGATGATTATTAGCAATCTTGAAGTAAAACCGATATTAGAGCGGATTGGAATGCCACATGTATATGCTTCAAGTGAGTACATCGTGGTTACTGGAAATGACGCGACAGCCCTTGTGGATATTTTTGGTCCTGATTTCACAGAAAAAGCAGCTAGGCTGGAAGAAAAAAACAAAAAAGCAACTACAGATTCTAAGACCGCTGACCCAGACATAGAAAAGCCTCTCGATTCGATTAATTCAATTTCTGACTATAAAATACGTGATCTGGCTGGAACTTTCATCGGTGCGAGGATGGGTAGGCCTGAAAAAGCAAAGATGAGGGTTCTTACTGGAAAACCACATGTGCTATTTCCCGTGGGGGATCAAGGCGGTAGACTTAGAAGTTTTCAAGCTGCACTGCTTGAAAAGAAGATAAAAGCAGAATTCCCAACATATATGTGTGCCAAGTGCCAGATTGAAACAATCGGACCAATCTGTCATAAATGCAATACTGTAACAGTGAAGAAATATTTTTGCATCCAATGTGGACTTATCGATCAACCAGATTGCCCAGGACATGGTGAGGCAAGGCCTTTTAGGAGAAAAGAGATAGATATAAAATCATTATTTGATAGCGCCGTAGCTAAATCTGGTCTTAAGGTGTATCCGGACTTGATTAAAGGAGTTAGGGGGACTGCTAATAAAGACCACATTCCTGAAGATTTGCTAAAGGGCATTTTAAGGGCAAAATATGATGTATATGTTAATAAAGACGGCACTACAAGATATGACATGAGTGAACTTCCAATTACACATTTCAGGCCGATAGAAATTGGCGCTTCTATAGAAAAATTAATCGAACTGGGTTACGAAAAAGACATTCATGGAAAACCATTGGAAGATAAAAAGCAAGTTCTGGAGATCCTTCCTCAAGACATTATAATTCCTTCGTCAAATGAAACAATGGATGAATCTGCTGATAGAGTCATGATTAATGTTGCGTTGTTTGTTGATGATTTGTTACAGCAAGGATATGGGATGCCGCCATTTTATAATATTAAGACTAGAGAAGATCTTATTGGACAGTATGTCATCGGCCTGGCCCCACACATCTCTGCTGGGATGATAGGAAGAATCATTGGTTTTTCCGAGACACAGGGTTGCCTTGCGCATCCCTATTGGCATGCAGCCTTGCGGAGAGACTGTGATGGTGATGAATGTAGCATAATGCTCTTGTTAGATTCCCTTCTCAATTTTTCAAGGCAGTATTTGCCTGACAGAAGAGGGAGTAGGACAATGGATGCACCCCTTGTACTTACTTCCATATTGAATCCGTCCGAGGTTGATGATATGGTGCATGGTATGGATATAGTCAGCAAATATCCACTTGAATTTTATGAATCTGCCCTTAAGTGTAAATTTCCCTGGGAAATAAAAATCAGTCAGATCAACAGCAAGCTTAATACTGATACACAATACGAAGGTGTTGGTTATACACACGAAACAACAAATTTTAACAGGGGCGTACGTGTTTCCGCTTATAAATTCCTTCCTTCGATGCGTGAGAAGCTTGAAGGACAGATGCGTCTTGCTGAAAGGATTCGGGCAGTTAACGCCACTGATGTTGCGAGATTAGTTATTGAAAAACATTTCCTGAAAGACATTAGAGGAAACCTTAAAAAATTCTCTATGCAGCAATTTAGGTGCGTAAAGTGTAATGAAAAATTCAGACGCCCTCCTTTGACTGGTATATGTCACGTCTGCGGTGGGAAAATTATTTTTACTATCTCAGAAGGCTCTATAATTAAGTATTTACAGCCTAGCCTAGATCTTGGTGAAAAATACAACATCTCAAATTATCTTAAGCAGACTCTTGAGCTGACACGACGTGGGGTTGAAGGTGTGTTTGGAAAAGAACCCGAGATTCAGGAAGGGCTCGGAAAGTGGTTTTAAAGATTATCCAGAGCACTCTGCCTCCAGGTTCTTGTACTGATCGATAAGTCTTTTTGCTTCTACAGCTACTTTATCAATCTCTGTTTTCATTGCGTCCTTGTCCATGCCCGCATTTATCTTCTTCATCAGGTCTCCTATTTCGACAAGGAGCGTACCGACATCTTTCTGCAGCTGGATTATTTCTTGTGCGTTCTGCGGGCAGGATTTGAGCAGATCTGTCAAAAGCGTCGCGAGTTCCTGGAGTATATCTTCGATAACCTGCGCTGCACTGAGATCGAGTGCAGTCATGTACTTTTCGATAGCACCGACTATCTGTTGTTTGTTATCTTTGATATACTGGTTTGCCTCAGCCATCAATCCTTTAAGGTCGTCAATACTTTCTGCTGCCTGGATCTTTGGCAGAAATGCTTCCAGATCAGACTTGATCTGATTGAAAATGCCTTCCAATTCTTCTTTGTCAGCAGCGGGAATGTCAGAATCTCCGATCTTAGATACAAATTTTTCTATGGAGGCTACTTTCCTGTTTATACTGTTCATTAAAGCATCTTTCAAAGGCTCGATATTTGTGATGGTGTTATTTATCTGGTCTTTCCTATCACCGATGGCAGCCGAGACAAAAGACATGCTGATGATCAATGCCATCATGATTCCACATAGTGTTTTTCCATTCATATTAATCACCCAAGGTCCGGGTCAAAGTCTACGCCGCCTTCTGCTGTTGTCCTATCTGTAAGAATTCCGTCGAGCTTTGAACTGAGCGAATCCAGCTCTCCACTGGCGGCCTTTACAGGTCCTGAGATTGGCGCATTTGTATCGCGGTCAGTAGATTCCTGCGCATTATTAGGGGTGCCGTCGTCTAAAACCTGATCCTGAGGAACATCGGGCTGGACATTTGAGTTATCACCGGACTCCCCATCTTTATTGTCAGCTGTGGTCCCTTTTCCAGCACACCCCACTAGCATGACTAATAGAAAAATTAACATCAATATTGTATGAATATGTTTCATTGTACTCACCTCTGACATATTTATGGGGTGAAACATATATATATTTTTTGTGTAGCAGAAAATCCTGCTAACTTGGGTTTTGTGATATCATCGCTAATGTTGACATTGTCTGTCGCTTCAGGCATGTCAAAATTAAACTGTTTAGTCACGTAATTGCGTAACATATCTTGTGCTTTATAAATAGCATTTCCATTCTTTTACCTGGTGATGCTCAATGTATAAATTGAATAAAAAAAAAGACACTGGATTTTAAGGCAACTCAATAAGGGGATG
>JAIPIC010000052.1 GCA_021734865.1 Candidatus Woesearchaeota archaeon
GGGCATCCCCTTATTGAGTTGCCTTAAAATCCAGTGTCTTTTTTTTTATTCAATTTATACATTGAGCATCACCAGGTAAAAGAATGGAAATGCTATTTATAAAGCACAAGATATGTTACGCAATTACGTGACTAAACAACTTTACCAATTGTTAGAAAGCTTTAAATACTTTATAAAAAAAGATTAACTCATGGTCGAATCTTATATTGTCAAGGATATCATGACTTTTAATGTTGCAACTTTTGATAAAAGAGATAAACTGACAGATGCAATCCAAATAATGGCCGATCATAAAGTTAATAGTATCCTTATAGTTGAAAAGGGATTTCCTATTGGTGTTGTGACAGAAAGAATCATTATGAGAAATGTCTTGGCAAAAGGATTAAATTACAAAAATCTAAAATGTAAGGACATGATGGAATATATTCGTGCTGTAAGTCCATATGACCCTGTAACATATGTTGCAAAGATGATGCGAGAACTTAAACTCAAATGGTTTCCAGTTGTTGATGAAGGTAGAATAGTGGGGGTTATTAATCAGTCAGATATTGTTGCAATCAGCACAAATCTACATAAGAAGCATAAGAATGTGATGTTTCACCATAAAATACAGCTTATAATTATATTTGGGATTATTGTTTTTTTATTCGGATTCTTCTTCTACGTCCTCATCAATAAAATCTGAGCCTTTAGTGGCTGTATCTTCAGCGTCATTTTCATACCCTCTAAGAAACCCTTCTTCTCCTGCGCTGATCTCATCATCATCAAGTTCCTGTTCTAATTCGTTATCTGTCATCTTTCTCGCTCCGTTTTATTTTTAGGCTGGACTTTATATCCATGAGTTGCTTATGGTGATCATCAAATTTATAGGTTATTTTAGTATCTAGCAATTTATGCATTACCTCTAGCTGTTCCTTAACCTCAGAATTCAACTTATGCAACATTCTGGAATTTAAATATATCTGGAAGGTAAGAAGTAAATAAGCCAATCCTATCAGAATGTACATGGGTGTTAGTACGTCAGCCATTATATATTATAATGGATATATTCTGTTTATAAATTTTTTTATTCCTGGCTCATAAAAATTTCATTCACTTTCAATATAATTCACATTTTTGTTTTTTCATGGAGGGAAGTTTAAATCGCAAATTTGATCTTGTTTTGTGTGTTTTTATGATTTTTCAGCTGTTTTTATTAAAAAAATATATATAGGACCTTAATTTTGTCTACATGGGGGTAAATATTCTTAGATGGCTAAGAAGAAAGAGGACAAGGATAGTAAGAAGAAAGTCCTGGTCGTTGGTGGTTCGGGTCAATTAGGTAGTGCATTAGTGAGTCAGCTTGATGAAAAATTCGATGTATTAGGTACTTATTTCTTTAATAAAAGATCAAATCTTATCAAATTAGACGTTACTAAAAAGGATAAGGTCTTTGAGACTATTAAACAAATTTCTCCAGATATTATAATTTTAACTTCAGCCTTCACACATATTGATAACTGTGAGATTATGAAACCATTAGCCAATGATCTGAATATAAATGGGGTCAAAAATGTTGTTAAAGCCGCAAAATCCGTCAAGGCTAAATTAGTGTTCATCTCAAGTTATTATGTTTTCAATGGTAAAAAAGAGATGTACTCTGAAAGAGATAAACCTGATCCTCTAAACCATTATGGGATTACTAAGTTACAATCAGAAGAAGAAGTTTCTAAACTGGATGAATATATGATTGTTAGATCTTCAAAGATATTTGATATTGATGATAGGACATATGTTTCAAGTTTAATGTCAAGTGTCAAGGCTAAGGAATATGTTAATGTTGCATCTGATCAGTACACAAACCCAATTACTGCCAATTATCTAGCAGAAATTATTGCATTACTGATTGAGAAGAATCGAAAAGGAATATTCCATGTGGGGGGTAAACAATATCTTAGCATGTATTCTTTTGCCAAGAAAATAATTAGATATTTCAATCTGGATACTAATTATATTAAACCAATTAAGTGTTCAAAAATAAGGCAGATTGCTAAACGACCATTAAAATGTGGTCTTAAGACTGATAAAGTTGAGAAAAGTCTGGGTATTACGATCAAATCATTTTCTACTATGATGAAAGATCTGAAAAAGAGATACAAAAAGAAATAAGCCTTGACAGGCTTACGGTTTTATAATAAGAGGTAGACATGAAGACTGACTATATTATTGTGATTGTGATATGGCTAATGGCTGTTTTTGCTTGGAGTCAGCCGATTCTGACCAATCATATACCTTATGGTGAGTATGATACTTCTAATCATTATACAATAGCTGAATATATGGCATCAACCAATACTGCAATGGTTAAGGTACCATATTATCTAGAAGAATACTCAAAAGTTGGTTTTGGAAATACCGGTGCTTTATGGTATCCACCTCAATATCATACTTCTGCGGCTTTATTTGGTATCTTTGCTCAGGACAGCAATCTGGGAGTTTATGCTTTCTTTGCTATGTCAACAACTCTGATTATTACATCCATATTTTTTTTGGTCAGGAAGTTTTATGGTATTGTCCCAGCTACATTAAGCGCATTCATGCTTGCATGGTCTCCTAGAGACTATTTTTCATATCTATGGGGACAAATCCCTCAACAGGCTGCACTTGCTTTTATACCTGTGATAATGTACTGTTTTTACATGTATATGAAAGAGTTTGTTGATAGTGATAAACCCAAGAAAGGGTTTTTTGATAAACAGTCCATATATCTTTACATCACATCACTACTGCTAGCAGTACAGTTTTTCATGCATCCTCAATTTTTCTTGCAAAGTTGTGTCATTATAGGTATATATTATCTTATGATGGTCATTAAACACAAGCAACTATTCCTGAGATATGCGCAGATAGGTATCGCACTGGTCATTTTAATTGGTGTAATCGCATCACTCTCCGGGAGCAACCAACTGAGTATCTTTCTGGGGTATGAGGGCGCAAAAGAAGAAGTGACCCAGGCAAGAGTTAATGTGATCGGAAGATTATTCTCATGGTACCAGACAGGCAATACTTCATTACCCGCAATGTTTGTGGATTATGGTAAGATGCATGGCAATTGGACTTTTATTCCATTAATTATTGGTTTAATATACCTCCTATTTAAGAGAAGAGATACTGATCTGGTTTTCCTGAGTTGGTTTGTGGGTTATTACATTTTGATACATATCGATATCCTTGGTTTTGCACGTGTACACAGATTCTATGCAGGTGAAGCGCATCTTTTTTATCCACTAGTTGCATTAGGGTTGTGGTATCTTCCAACAATTGTCAGTTCATTTATTAAGATATCAAAAAAACATATTGAAATATCAAGATATGTTCTGGCTGTGGCTGCATTGACAGCTGTAATTTTTATGAGTGCAATTCCATCTTATAACTTCCTATCAGAGGCATACAATGGTATACAAAGACTCAGCGCAGAACAGGTAACTGCAGCTGAATGGATGAAAAATAATATCCCAGAGACTTCTGAAATACGGGTGATTGGTTCTCCAAGTGCTATCAGTGGATTAATCCTTCCGTCTATCGCTAAACAATTCTGGTATCAGGCAGTCAGTTACAGATATACTGCAGTAGGTCATAGGACTGAAGGATATAATTTTAGCAGAATAACGCATGTAATTTTTGATTATACAGATATTTTTTATGGGCCATTTGCAATGCAGGATAAGCAAGCTTTGCAGACTGGTTTGATAAATGATGAAATGATATATAATGAGTCTCCTCTGGTATATAAGACTGACCTTATAAGGATTTACAATATTAAGGATAATAGTGAGGATGTTCAATGAGGAAAGGCCATAAGAAAATGTCTAGATTGAAAGATACATTTATGGGAATTATAGTCCCAACAGTAATTATTGTAATCGGGCTGACTATTATTTTTGGTATGGCTGGGTTGATGATGTCATTAGCAGCAATACTTTTTGTAATACCAATTCATCTTGGTTTGGAAAGAATAATCAAGGACCAAAGTAGTAGTATTATAATATCACTCTTCTTATCTATTGGAATAGTATCAAGTGGTGCTTATTATATTGGAGCTGCCTTAGGTAACCTTCTAGCCGGATTCTGCATCACAGTTATTCTAATCTCTTTGGCTAGTGGGTTAACGTACTGGAAAACTGTTTTGAAAGAGTGACTTTTGAGTCAACTGAGAGAACATCTGGGAAGACCAAGTTGCTGTTCAACTGAAATATTCCCCTAAATAATGTATTTGTTATTAACGATGCTTTTTTAGTGATAGGGATCATTTTTGGAAAGGAAAATATCTTGGTGTGAAGCAAATCAAGATCAGAATATGGGATGATTTTTTTTAGTGAATTGAGCATTTTTTTTGCCTGTTCTGGTGTTTCAGAATCTATACCATATTTGATCAAATATATTATTGAGCCTTCGTAATATTTTTGATCAACAAGATTCGTATGCTCGATTATCTGATCAATCGGCTGTTCACTGAGTACTTCTATCCTGTAATTTTCTGAAAGCTGTTTTCTAAACTTACAGCACAAAATTGTTGCGGGATTGTATTCCATTACCTTTGGAAGAATCTTACGTTTTGAAAGTTCAAGTCTAAGACGCGGGAATTGGTCTATATAGCTGCGGTTTGTAAATACAATAATATCATATAATCTGCCTTCATTATCAGTCCTGATACGATACTTTCTGTGTTTTCTTGACCACTGAACGCGCTTGACTTTTTCTCGAAAATAGAGTGAATTATATTTTAGTACCTCCTTTTCCAGCCTATCAAATACTTTATAGAGTCCATACTTTATGTAATTCAATTTGATGTTTGGAGTGATGATTCGGTCAATAATTGATTTTGCATACTGAAATTCAACATTTCGATAATTCTCTTGAAAATATCTTGTGAGTATTGGTTTAATAATAACTTCAAATGTTGTTTTCCCATACATTTGCTCAAATTGACAACTGATAGTCCCCTGGACAGGATTATTTTGTGGTTTTTTGATATTTTGATATAATTTCATCCTATCTAGTATATTCAAAGGATTTATTGCAGCAATATCTCTTTTTCTTGCAATGGCGTACAGCTTATCGATATATATTGCTGTTGATGTTATGTTTGAGATTATTTTATTTGATAATTTGAGGGAAGAAAGCAGGTCACAAAAATTGGCATCAGACGATTGAAATGAAAATGGCACAGATTCAAGATATTCATCCTTTAATTGAAACTTGAATGATCTATATACCCCTCCTATCTGATCTTTCTCATAAATGTCGGATTTGAAGCCATCCTTCATAAGGTAATAGTTTAATGAGGTTCCAATAAGACCTGCACCGACGATTGCGATTGTGGGTTGCTCCATAGTCCTATTAAGAAGTTCTTTGAAAGATAAATGTTTCGGATGTCATCTAGATGAGAATAGCTATGTTTATACTGCGAGGGAACAATTATCTAGCAGAGAATGTCCGTACGATGTTAATAATTATTGTTTTATCTCATTTGTTACAAATAAAAAAAAAGAAAAAATTACTTTTTTGGCACCTTTTCCCAGTCTGCAAGAAATTTCTTGATCCCAAGGTCTGTCTGGGTATGATTAAACATTTTCTGCAAGACGGACATTGGTATTGTGCTTATATCTGCTCCAAGCATAGCTGATAGTTTTGCATGCAGTGGACTTCTGATGCTGGCAACAATTACTTCAGTGGCCACATCATACATAGAAAAGATTTGCATAATCTCTTCAATGAGTTGCATACCATCCTCACCCTGGTCATCCAGACGTCCGACGAATGGTGAGACATAACTTGCGCCTGCTTTGGCTGCCAGAAGTGCCTGATTTGCACTGAAGATTAAGGTCACATTAGTCTTGATATCTTCTGCAGTTAGTGTTTTTACTGCTTTGATACCTTCTGAAGTCATTGGAATCTTGATGACTATGTTTTTATGTATCTTGACAAGTTCCCTCGCTTCTTTGATCATGCCTTCTGCATCTTCGCTAATCACTTCTGCGCTAATTGGTCCATCAACTATTGAGCAAATTTCTTCAACTACTTCTTTGAAATCCTTGCCTTCTTTGGCTATCAGAGATGGATTGGTTGTTACTCCATCAATTATGCCCCATGAATTGGCTTTCTTGATATCCTCAATATTTGCTGTATCTAAGAAAATTTTCATTTTATCCCTCCTATTCTATCAGAGCAATTCTTTTGCTTTTGATATTATTTTTTCTGCGGTCAGACCATATTTCTGATATAGTTCATTTGGTTTGCCACTTTCCCCATATGTGTCCATTACGCCCACTCTTTTTATTTTTGTTGGTCTGAGTTCTGAAAGAGATTCTGCCACAGCTCCGGCAAGTCCACCAATGATATTGTGATCCTCAACAGTAACTATGCCTTTTGTCTCATTAGCACATCTGACAAGAAGATCAGTATCCAATGGTTTTAATGTGGATATATTTACAACTCTGGCAGAAATGTTCTCTTTCTGGAGTGTTTCAGCTGCCTGTAAAGCTATGTGCACCATTGATCCGCATGCGACAAGAGTTAGGTCTGTTCCTTCTTTTAGAATTGTACCTTTTCCGTACTTATATCTGTAATTTGAATCATAGAGTACAGGGGTTCCTTTCCTTGAGAGTCGAAGATAAGCAGGTCCTTTGAATTCACGGACAAGGAAATCCATAATTGAATTTGTCTCGACCGAATCTGCAGGTACAAATACAGACATATTTGGAAGTGCACGCATAATAGCCATATCTTCTATTGCCTGATGGCTTGCACCATCTTCTCCTGTGAGCAATCCTGCGTGACTACCCACAATTCTTACATTAAGCTTAGGGTAGCATATTGAATTTCGCACCTGGTCGAGGGCCCGTGCTGTTGAAAACACTGCAAATGTGCTCGCAAAAGGAATCTTTCCACATGTTGCCAGGCCTGCAGCGGTTCCCATCATATCCTGTTCAGATATGCCAATATTTATGAATCTTTCAGGAAACTCCTTGCCAAACTGTATTGATTTCGTCGAACAAGCAAGATCCGCATCCAATGCAACAACATTTTGATTTTCTTTACCTAATCGTGCCAGAGCTTCCCCATAAGCTTTCCGAGTTGGTACTAATTCGGTCATTGTGATACCTCCTCTGCATTTATCTCTGCACCTAACGAGTTATTTGTCTCTAATTCTGATACTGCATCACGCAGCTGAGCATCATCCAGAGTTTTTCCATGAAATCCACAGACATTCTCCATGAAGCTGACTCCTTTGCCTTTTGTGCTTCTGGCGATTATCATTTTTGGCTTGCCTTTTATTGCCTTTGCCTGTGTTATGGTGCTCAGAATCTCAGAGTGATTGTGAGCATCCACTTCAAATGTATGCCAGCCAAAAGCTTTCCATTTGTCCACAACAGGTTCTATGCCCATCACATCCGATACACTTCCGTCTATCTGGAGGTTGTTATTGTCGACAAATGCAATTACATTATCTAACTTATAATGGGCGGCTGTCATGGCTGCTTCCCATATTTGACCTTCCTGTGATTCGCCATCTCCTATTAGACAATAAACTGTATAATCCTTTTTATCCATCTTACCAGCCAGTGCCATCCCATTTGCGGCTGATAAACCCTGACCAAGAGAACCTGTTGACATATCAACGCCTGGTGTCTTATTCATGTCAGGGTGGCCCTGTAGCATTCCACCTACCTGTCTTAAGTTGTTAAGTTCTGTTTTAGGAAAATAACCTGCCCTCGAAAGGATTGAATAGAGGACTGGTGCTGCGTGCCCTTTGCTCAATACGAACCTATCCCTATCTGGGTCCATCATCTTAGCTGGATCGTGTTCCATTACAGAGCAATACAAACAGACGATAATATCTGTAGCAGATAGTGAGCCACCAGGATGACCCGATTGTGCCTTTGTTGTCATGTTCAATACGTCCTTCCTAACTTCACAGGAAATTTGCTGTAAAGTTTTGATATCATTGGTTTTCATCATGTTTTACCCCTTAAATAAGTGCATTTTTATTGGTATTTTTGATTAAGTTCTTTATATTTTCGGAATGTTTGATAATTATGAGTTGTGTATTGTGCTTATCCAATATCTCTCGTTCCTTGTCGTTAATCTTATTCTCATCGTAATCCTCTCCTTTTGCATATATATCAGGTTGGATCGCATCGATATATTTTGATGCGTCTTGTTCGTCGTAAAAAACGATATAGTCAACTGCTTCAAGTGAAGACAGTAATTCTGCACGCTGACTCTGATCGAGGAAAGGATGTCCTTGACCAAGTGCCTTTTCTATGCTATTATCTGAATTAAGTCCCAATACGAGCACATCAGCCTTTTCTTTGGCTTTTTTCAGGAAATATATATGCCCTGAATGCATTGGATCAAAGTATCCATTTGTCCAGACTATTTTTTTATTTTTTGACCTGACTGATTCAGATATTGTTTTTATCTCTTCTATTGATTTTACTTTGGATGAACTTTCATCAAGCCTGGAGATCAATTCCCTTACTGTCAGTGTTGATGTGCCTTTCTTTCCTACGACTATTCCGGCACCAATGTTTGCAATGATGGCAGAATCCCTAAGACTAGCACCTGAAGATATGCTAAGAGCGATAAGAGATATCACAGTATCCCCGGCCCCTGATACATCAAATACCTCTACTGCTTTTGTTGGGATTTCTATGTGTTCACGATCCCTTTCAAACACACTCATACCTTCCTCACTTTTAGTAATTATGAGATTTGTACCGAGACTGGTGATTAGGTTATTTCCAATTTTTATAAGGCTTTCTTTGTCCGAGTATTCAATTTTTGATAGTTCTGTAGCTTCTTTAATATTTGGTGTTATTAAATAAGTGTCCTTATAAAGTTCTTTATTATTGGGTTTGGGGTCAACAAATATTTTTATTCCTAATTTTTTGCATTCTGTCTTAATAAATGGCATGGTTGTGGGATTGATTATGCCTTTCCCATAATCAGAAATTATTACTACATCACTATTCTGGACGGCAAGTTTGATTTTCTCATTTAACAAAATATTGATTTTACTGCTCAAATCAGCGGTATCTTCATAGTCAACCCTTGTTATCTGCTGATTGTGTCCTACTATTCTTATCTTCTGGATTGTGCGAAGGTCTTTGCTTTCAATAATATATTCTGTTTGGATTCCGCAGGATTTCATTAGCTCCAGCCACTCGGTTCCAGCGGAATCATTTCCTACCAATCCAACTAGATGCGGCTCTGCTCCAAGCGCTTTAAGATTATTGGCAACATTTGCGGCTCCTCCTGGTACTAAATCCTCCTTTACGACCCTGAGAACCGGAACCGGCGCTTCTGGGGAAATACGATTAACAGTCCCGTATATATATTTGTCAAGCATAAGATCTCCAATAACACATACTTTTTTTTTACTGAAACTGTTTATGAAGTCTTTTAATTCTTTCATTTTGCCATCTCTGTTTCAATGATCGAACACAGCATATGAATGATCATAATATGACCCTCCTGAATAATGCAGGTCCTATCGTGTGGGACTGTCAGGCTCAAATCAGACATTGGTTCCATCTTCCCGCCATTTCTTCCTAACAGGGAGACTGATTTGATCTTCATTTCGGAAGCCATAGTAATTGCTTTTACACAATTACCTGAATTCCCGCTTGTAGAGATTGAAAAAAGGATATCACCTTCTTTTCCCAGTGCTTCAAGCTGTCTTGAGAATACATCCTCGAAAGAGTAATCATTTGCTACTGCTGTAATTATTGAAGTATCAGGAGTGAGTGCAATAGCCGAAAGGCCTTTACGCTCTTTTTCAAATCGAGCAACAAGTTCTGCGGCCATGTGCTGGGCATCCATAGCTGAACCCCCATTCCCACAAATTAGTAATTTATTACCTTTTTTCAGTGCGTGGATAATTAGATTTGCAGCTTCTTCGATTTGAGCCACCAGGTTTTTTTGAAGCATATCATGCATCTCTCTGTTCTGTTTCATGTAATTGTATATTGTGTCTGATATAGGCTGGTCCATTTGAATCCCTCCGATTCATTTATTTTGAATACCATAAAGTATTACTAGTTCATACTTATAAAAATATGTATATATATAAATCTTTTGTATCTATTTAAAATTGTACTGATTTACGTCGTAAGGATATCAATGTTCAAAAGATTTATATAGTAATACTATTTCATACTCTGTATGACTAGATCTAAAATAGCTATATCTGTCGATGCCGGCCTATTAGATAATGTTGATTCATTTATTGATGGTAATGTTATTAGGAGCCGGTCACAGGCAATTGAGTATTTTCTTAGAAAAGGGATTGCCTCTGAGTCAATTACGACCGCAGTAATAATGTTGTCAGTTGACCACCAAAAGGTCAGCATGACCAATTTTCAGGGGACTACACTCATTAAGAAGCAGATTGATTATTTTGCTGCCAATGGACTTACAACGGTTTATGTCATCACGCCTCACTCGACTGAAATAAACGATCTCTTGGTAGAAATTTCAAATTCTCCGATCAGTGTGCAGATTGTTGAAAAAAATACTCCTGGAAATGCACAGGCCTTAAAAGCCATCAGTTCCTACTTGCATCGGTCAAGTTTTATTGTTATGAGTGGAGATTTGTATATGGAGTTCAATCTTAGAAGTATGATTAAGAGACATATGGACTCCAACAGGATTGCTATGATAGGTCTTATGACAAGACAGGAAACATCAAAGTTTGGTAATGTTATTCTCGAAGGAGATTCAATCGTCGATTTTATTGAAAAACCCAAAGATATTAGATCAAATGTTGTAAATTCAGGAATATATGTATTTAAACCTGAAGTTTTTGATTTCATCGATGAAAAGACTGTTAGTCTGGAGAAGGACCTTTTTCCATTATTATCCAGGCTGAAGCAGGCTAAAGGTTTTTTTACGCATGGTAGATATTTCCATCTTACTGAATAATTTGTGATGGAAAAAGTTAAAAGAAGCAATTCTTTTCCGATATTGAGGTTGATTATTTGGAAATAGGAATTATTAAGAGGGGAGCTATTGGAGATGTTGTAAGAACCACTTCAATTCTACATCCATTAAAAAAAAAGTTCCCTGATTCAAAGATTTGCTGGATAACAGATTCATCTGCTATACCTATGATAGAACACCACCCATTAGTTGATGAGATACAGCCTTTTGGAGATCAGAGCAAGCTGAGAGATTTGGAATTTGACCTGTTAATCTCTTTGGATGATGAAGAAGAAGCTTGCAAGCTTGCATCTAAAATTACGTCTAAAAAACTAGTGGGTGCATACATGGATCAGGAAAGACGATCCTACACAGATTCTAAGTGGTTCGATATGGGACTTATTTCAAAGTATGGAAAGTCAAAGGCTGACGAGCTGAAAGCAAAGAACACTAAGAATTTCCATGAACATATGCATGAAATGCTTGGTTTGGATAGTGAAATTTGTCGTCCAACTATCAAAATACCAGCAAAAGATATGAATTTTGCATACGACTTTGCCTACGAACATGATCTGCATCCGGATGACATTATTGTTGGAATCAATACTGGTGCTGGAGGCAGGTGGCCACTTAAAAAATGGGGTGAAGATCAAACAATTGAATTAATTGATATGTTGATTGAGGATGGACTGAAAGTCATACTTTTTGGAGGTCCTGAAGAGAAGGAACGTAACGCGAATATAGTTAGATGTTCTTCAGAAAAGCTGATCGATGCAGGAAACAATAATTCACTACTTGAGTTTGCAGCCCTCATTAATCTATGTAGCGTTCTCGTGACGAGTGATTCTCTTGCTCTGCATCTAGGGGTAGCGACTGGTAAACATATTGTAGCGCTCTTTGGTCCAACATCTTCTACTGAGATACATCTATTCGGACGAGGAATAAAAATTGCACCACAGATGGAATGTTTATGCTGTTACTTAAAAAAAGAATGTGGGGTTGCTCCAAACTGTATGGACAGTATATCTGTAGATAGTGTATATGAAGCCACCCATAAGGCGGTGGAAGACGCTAAAAAAGACCACTGCTTTTAAGGGAAAAGTATATTAGAAAAGTTTATTATATTGTAATTTCTTGAATACTTATATTATGAAAAAAATAATCTTTTTATTGCTAACAATCATGTTGATGTCGACAACAGTTTCTGCTCTTTGGGTACAAAACTCCAGAAATGAGACTGTGACTTGCAGAGACTACTCCGATAAAGATTTCCATGAATATCAGATCAATTATTACACTTATGATGTTGGTGGTGAGCCATATTATAAGATGGAGGAAACATCAGATTCTCCTTTTACGTATGAAGATATGTATGGTTACATAGAGTACCCAGCCAATTTGAATGAAAATGGTGTGTGGGTTGTTAATCAAGAAAAGGTCTCTGCGTCGAGGAAAGTCTTTTATGACGAAAATCTGGCCAAATTACAGCCAAAGGCAGATGTACCAATTTATGTAAGACATATGGGTTGGGTCCCTTTTTCTCCTGAAAATGCAGCTGCAAAGCTTGCAGACGAGCAGAATTTCATAGAATATTTCAAATATGATGCAAACTGTATACCCTGCGATAAGCGTGAGAGCAAGGCACATCTATTCGAATCATATGGGGAATGTATTAGTTGCAAAGGATATAGAAAAGGCTACCAATATGTCTGGAATGTAACACAGGGATATTGTGTGCCTTGTCAAGCAGATGAGATTGCTGTTTTAGATGAATGTGTCCTCTGTGAAGGTAAGATTATTGATGGTCAATGTATCAAAGAAGATGATTCAGTAAATGATGAGGATTCAGAGAGTAAAGGGGACACTAATGATGATCAGAACAGGGAAACAGGTGAAAATGAAGCTGGTAATGATGATGACACAGATAGCGACGATGGAAGCAATGAAAAGGAGAATGGCATCGACGACAACCAAGGTTCTGGAAGCAATACTGGAGAGGATGGTCAGGCTGGAGAAGATAATGCAGACGATATTGACGACCAAGGGGATAATGATGAAAACAACGACATGGGTGGAATAATCGAGTGCTCTTTTGAAGAATTATACAAGACTGTGCTTTCTTGGTTCGGTGGTCATTCAAGGCTCAGTAATAAATGTCAAAAACGTGCTGACTATGAGAAAAGTCTTAGCGATGAGTATGAAAATCTGGATGAAAAAGAAAAAGCTGAACTTGATAATATAGGATGGAAGATAGTCAGTTCAAAAGGGTTATCTGAATCGACGGTTAAGTGTGATAATAATCTTGAATGTTCCAGAAAGGGACACCAAGGTGCTGAATGTAAATCAGGATATTGTATGAAGCAAGAATAGGGTAAAGTCAACTAACGTGGGTTTGGGTAACAAATATATGCAAATCAGATTTTGGGACTGTAAATTACTCTATTTACAGTAAATTCTTCTTTGCAAAAAGGATTCATCTTTGTGTTTCTCCGTCGATGAATTTGGACATAAATTTTGCTTTTTACAAAGAAGAACCATTTAACCCACTTAAGTT
>JAIPIC010000053.1 GCA_021734865.1 Candidatus Woesearchaeota archaeon
TACCAAAAATTGCCTATGGATTGTGAGCCCTTTAATACGGAGAAAAGCAAAGCTTTTCTTGTACACAAAAATGCTTTACATTTTTATTGTACCCCATGCTTTAGCTTGGGGTCAGGGCGAACGGCAATTTTTGTTATTTTTTCTTTTTTTCATTTATTCTTAATATTCAATTTGTTAATATTTTATACTGCGCTATGAGATATTCAAAACTCGTAGTACTTCCTGCTCATAAATAATACAATATAGAATACCCCCTATGTCCTATCATTACAGCGATTGTTTTACCTTAGTATTTTTTCAGAAGCGAAGGGATGGCTGCTCCTGTTGCACAAGGCATCGTCAATGCAATTACTACCTTAAGTACATTAATGGCATCATTATTGATAAGCGGTTGGTAATTTATGCCGTATGTATATACCAAAAATATAGATACCAATAATGACAGGATAAATAAAGTAGCTACACGCTTGAAAAGAAACTGGCCCATCTTTCGTTCAGCTTTATTGCTTACACGTCTGTAACCTAAAAAATAAGCTTCAGCAGTTAGGAGTAGTATTGTAATAAGGACAATGAAATTAATATGGAACGTTGTAAGGTCAACAGCATATTTGATCAGCGCACCCTTGAAAACAAAGCCCAGTCCGATGACTAGCGATGCAAAAAGAGCATAAAGAATATCAATAACACTGAATGGTTCTGGTCTTTTTTCTAATAGTCTGACTCTCAATGCAGAGAGATTTTTCTTAATCTCTTTGACATTCTCTAGTTCTTCCTCTACTTCAAGCCTGATTTCATTCTCTATAAATGCCCGGCGTTTAGTAAGGGAGGATTTTGATGTCATCGTCTTTTGTTTCTTCTTTATCATCTGATTTAAACATATCCATCATACCCACACCTGCTTCAACTGGAGTCGTATCCGATTGAATCGGTGTGGTACTAGTCAGATATTCCTGTAACAGATCAATGGCTCTCTTGATATCCTCTTGAGAATCAGTCTTAGTATCAATAGTTATTTTCAACGAACCACCTCTTAAAGAGTAGTCATAATGAACTGACATAAATATCTTGCGCTTACTGCCTGATGATAATATATATCCTTACTGCTTGTTCACCAAGCATAAGATCAAGCTTTTCTTTAATCTTGAATTTATGCATTTTTGCATATTTTTTAACAAGCTCATCTTCTTTGGTAAGTATGCAGATGGTACCATTATCTGATAGAACAAAATCCCCTTGATAGAATAATTCTCTATAAAGCTTATCGATTTTGGACTTGCTATTTGTCTTAGAGGACACCGGATAAACAGAAACTATCCTGTCAACCTGTTTTTTGTCAAACTTCGTGTCAAGCCAAGAGACCTCAGTACGTGAAAATTTGATATCTTTATTGACTCCAGCAATCTTTGAATTCTTCTCAGCAGCTTTGATATTTGGCATGATACTATCAATAGCATTGATGTTCTCATCTTCCTTTACGATACCCTTGTCAATCTTCTCAAATATCTTACGAGAATCTTCATATTCACGAGTATTTGGGAATTTGATCTGGTCCTTATTGAAGAAATATGGTGGATATCTTCTGCTGTAAAGCGCAGCTTCTATGCAAATAGTACCACTTCTGCAAAATGGATCAACCATGACATCACCCCTCTTGTATCCAGAGAGACGGACCAGTGAATAAGCTACAGTTGCTTTTACAGCCCCAGGGTTTACAAATATATTATATGGTCGTTTTGAAATATCTGAACAGGTCAGATCAATGCCAAAATAATAATCATTTTCATTTACATATACTAAATAAGGGATGTCTGGATTGTCCAAATCAACGCTCATGCCTTTAGAGTATAATTTTTTACCTGCAGCCTGTTCTAAATCCAGTGATGTGAAAGGATGTTCACCAACTCTTATGCATCTTACACGATAACTCTTACCTTTTTCTGCCTTTGGAAGGTTCTTCATGAATGTCTCATAATTACTCTCCTCATACAGTAATTCGATAATCCTGTGCGCACTTTGAGTCCTATAAGCATATTCGATGGCTTTTTCTGGACCAACTCCATCGATAATCACAGCTCCTTTTCTACAATCGGCTTTTTTTCTGGTGATTTCATATGCTTCTTTTCCGCATACTGTTTCTAAACCTTCTTTGCATACTGTAAGAATTTTCATAAAAAAGAGAAATTCCAATAGGTTCTTATCTGTTTCGATATCTGAACCATAAAACAACTGAATAAAACCAGTCGATAATTGCCTTTCTCTTTAGAATACTCAAAGCAGCAATTAGAATTATTATGGCAAAATATGACAATTTCTGATTGTTTTCAGGTAGAATGGGCTCATCAATACCTTCTTCTGTAAACCCTTCATCACTTGACTTCCCGCTGACTGGAATAAACTCAACAATACTTTCCTCTGTGCTGTTAACCAAATCGATTTCACTCAAAGTAACATTGTATTTCAGATCGATATCTTGCCTAACTGAGATTGACATAAGTGGTATGAATTCAGTATCCCTCCCAAGCATTAGCAAATATGTTCCTATAGGCATATCATTGAATTTTACAACATTACTGACAAGACTTCGCTTGTTGGACACCTGTAGCCAATATTCATCATAATTCTTGTGGTCCATAATATTGAGAATGACATTTCCTTTTATAACTGACCCTTGCTGGTTGCAGATTAACTGGCAGTTCGGTCCATCAATCCCAGGATAAAAAATGCGAGTATAACCTTCTTTTGCATTGCATTCTTCCTCACTGATTCCACGTTCATAATTGATAAAATCTTCATATTTCGGAACACATTCAATAGCTTTGTTATTCTTATAATATGCACAACATCCTTTCTTTTCGGTACAACTCTGTTTTTCACAGCTAGGATCGCCAGGGTCAAATTCTCCAGGGCATGTCATCCTCATCTGCATAGGGCTGCAATCATCAATACAGCATCCGTACTCTACACACTGCTTTATTACTATACAATCCTGGGAAACTAAATTGATACAGTCAGTCTTCTCCGTACAGTAATTCTCTGGATCAAGACAGCAATCAGCAGCCGCAGAAGGAATAATTAATATCAATATTTGTATGCAGAGCAATACAGAGAATACAGTTATGCTTATACCTTTGACCATATCTCCTGCCTATACTGGCATGATTATATAATTTTCGGAAAAATCTAATCATAATATGGATACTCCAAGCGTATAATAAGGAATTAGGCTCCCGAGGAGGGGTTTGAGGGGGTTTCTGAGAACGTTGGGGTGGGAGCCTAATATTGAGTATAAAAGTATCGCAACTATTGTTGCATTAAAAAATTCCACTCGCTAAGTTCACTATCTCATATGTTATCTCATAACATATAAGTATATTATAAAATAAACTAATATATAAATGTTGCTATTTTTTACATTAAATGTACATCAATATACTTTTTAGTATACTCAAAGGAGTAGAATAATGTATAGAAAACATCTCGCTGTATGCATGACTTTCTATTTGAGAGTCATTTGCGTTCCATAGAATTTAGAAATCTCCTTTTGAAAATCGACAGTTATCTTAATATCCCAATCGCTTGGAAAGCACTTGAAATAATTCGGCCAGGTGTACCTTTGGTCTAGAAATATAATCATTCCTTTGTCAGTTTCTGTCCTTATACAGCGTCCAGCAGCTTGCATTGATTTTGTGATGGCAGGTAGAACATATCCATAATCCCACCCATTGCTAAACCTGTTATCATAATACCTGATAAGCTCTTTTGTTTCAAGGTTAGGTGGCTGAAGGGGCAGACCGACTATGACGACACACTTAAGGAAATCACCAGGAAGATCGATTCCTTCCGCAAAATTTGCCGAAGCTACACCAAGAAGCACAGCTCCACTGTCCTTATACTTTTTGAATTGTTCCAGCATCTGTTTTTTTTCATTTTTATCCATTCCCATTGCTTCTGTGAATGTTGTTTTCTTTGAAAGGGTGTTGTAATAATGCGCGATATCTGTCAATAGTCTATAACTTGGGAAAAACACTGCGGAATTTCCAGGCACAGAATTTGATATGTCTGATACAATAGTAGCAATTTCCTGATATTGCTTTTCATTCCTGGCACTGTATTTTGTTGTGGTTTTTGGAATGACCATTGTCATCCTGTTTTTTTTTGGGAAAGGAGAATCAAAAGACTCCATAAAGGTACCGTCCGGAAAACCCAGGACGTCTTTATACATGCTCATAGGTGACAATGTACCACTCATTAGTATTGTAGTGTGCGACTTTTTAATAATATCAGCTGAGATAATAGCAGGATCCAGACATCTTCTGCTTAATGTGATATTTTGCTCTCCTTTGATCATCCGTGATTCAATAATCCTGATAAAACCTTCATCTTCAGACGGCCACTCTGACATGAATGAGGATATCGACCCAATAAATGAGGATCTTTGCTGCTCTCTGACATCATCAGCGGCAAACTCAAGAGCGGCTGCCATTTGTTCATAATCATAATCTCTCTTGATCAGATTAACGAAATCTCCTGTACTCACAAGTTTTTCGTATTTGACATCTCTTGACATATTCTTTAAGACCATTTCTACTTTGGTTATGTATTCTGATATTCCATCATTTGAGTATTTACCTGCTTCTTTGATGGCACGGCTGATAATAAAAGAAGACAATTTTGTACTCAACAATTCCCGTATCCTGACTGGCAGATTATGTCCTTCATCGACAATAATGATTGAATCTTCAAGCCTTCCAGATGATCTTGAGAAAAAGTTCTCCTGAATAACCGGATTAAATATGTAATAATAGTCAGCAATAACAACATCAGCACTATTAGCAAGTTTCATGAGTACTTCATAAGGACAGACTTTATAATTTTCACATATCTTTATGACTCCCTCAGCTCCGTGGATGGATTCTCTAACCTTATCTAAAGCAGCCTGTCCTTCAACAGTAAGCTTGTTCTTTGATGTCGTGTTAGTATAATAACTGCATAGATCTTTCTCACGTTGGCTTTTACAGAATTCAATGAAATCACCTGAAGATATCTTTGCACCGCCAAACTGTGGGCACAACCATCTCTTGCCTATGATATCGGCAACAATTACTTTCTCGCCACATTTATCTTGAATCTGTTTGAGCGTATCCAGTACAATCTCATGCTGAGTATGTCTGCTGGTCAAAAAAAAGACAGTCTTATCGTTTTCAAGTGCGTATTCAAGCGCAGGGGCAATTGTAGCTGCAGTTTTTCCAATACCTGTCGGCGCATGCATGATAACATGTTTTTTTTTCTCTATCGCTTTACTGACTAGACTAAGCATATCTTTTTGTATTGGTCGAACGTTTTCATGAGGGAATAGTGATTTCATCAAATTTAGGTTCCGCGTAGAAATATATAAATATGATTGAATGATTAAATTCATATTCAAGCATATCATTTTAAAATTTGGATAATCCTTGTTCACGAGGAATTGATATTTCAGCTGTGTTATGCAAAAAATTTATATATCATCAAAAATATATTTTTGAAAGAAACAATATTTAAGAACATTTAAAGAAATATATATTGGATAAGACATATCTGGGGATGATTACTATTTTGGAAAGTGAGATTTTTAATGTATTTTTCAGGGAAAAGCCTGCTATGATGTTGGTTCATCTTTACAACTCAAAGGGTGAAATATACGCATCCAATCTGGCAAAGATGATCGACTGTACTTATTCTCATGTTGTCAAAATTTTGCAGCATATGGAGAAAGCCGGACTAGTCAATTTTGATAAGAAGGGCAGATTAAAATTACTTACTCTGACTAAGAAAGGAGCAGAAGTCGCTTCTAGAATTGATGCGGTAAGAAATCTTTTGTCATGATGTTTGAATATTTTAAAGAAAATTATCCACTGGAATATAAACGTCTAAGGCTATTGGTCTGGGCAGCTGTATTGATTTTTCTTATACCTTATAATTATTACATCTTGGTACCAATGATAATCTTCTTTGGTCTCCTTGTTCTACCTCTGCCTACTGCAATCGTAGCAAGTTTGGCCTTAATAATTAGTCTATTCTGGTTGTCCTTCTGATAGCTTATTCCAGATAAGGGATTAGTATTATACCCTGACTTTTTGAAGAATTCATGAACATGATCCAGTCATTATGCCCTAGCTTGGTCTTTTTTCTGTGGATGTGATTGTGATTCATCCCATTGCCTTGCCAATGCATGATGTGTGTACCGTAATGGCTGTAATCTTCATAATCCAAATGTTCAGTTAGTAGAGAATTCTCAATGAATATCCGTCCATGCTTTGCTGATAAACCTTCAAGATTAAAAGCAATATCATTGCTATGGTCCTGTCCAACCGTTATCAATTGATTTGAAGGCTTTTTTATAGTCTTCCAGTTTATGAACTTACCATCAAGAAATAGAACTGCTCTTACATAAAGTGTTTTCATTATATCATGTAAAATTTACATGTATATTTATTTTTGTTTATGCTAGGCTTCATTTGGCCCAGAAATCGTATTTTATTATTTCAGACAGTCCACCCATTGCCTTGTGAGTGGCAAACCAGGCATCATGGCTTTCATTGTCACCATGGGGTACCCAAATAACAGGATATCCAGCAAGCCTTCCCGCGACGATACCTGCTGTGCTGTCTTCGATAACAACACAATTCTCACGTTCATCTTTACTCATGCCAAGAAGCCTCTGTCCCATGTCTGAATATAGCCACGGATGAGGCTTGAGACATAATTCTCCAAGTGTTCCTATCTTACCTTTTCTGCCTTGGATACCAGCAGAAATAATCCCATCATAGAAATCCCGGAAATTGCATCCCATATCCATGACACGAAATACCTCGTCCATGACAATTTCCATCTCATCCTGAAGTGAAGATGTCACTAATCCGATTTTAGTATCATTTTTTTTAAGATAAAGCAGAAACTCCTTTAGATGTGGCATTGGTTGAACCAATCCCGGTGCTTTTCCATCCCTTATTTCATGCAGACTACAATGATAATTTTTGTAATATGTATTTTCATAGTTCCTTGCCTTTTTTGGATCAAGATCATATTCTTTAATAAGATAGGAAATGTGGTTAGATGTTGAATCACCCATTATATGTTGCATATCCTCTGGCTTGAAATCAAAATTGGCAACACCAACTGCCTCAGCCATCATTTTACGGAGTGCGACAAGAACTAATTTTTCTGTATCGGTACTAGAACCATCCATATCCATCATAACTGCTTTGACTGGCTTCTGGATTGTAGAGTTTAGAAGAGGGTAAGTGCACTTAGCGTTAGGATTATTTATGTGCGCATAACTCCCTGTGTTGTCTTTATAGACAATAACTTTATTGTCTTTTGTCACATAAGTAACTTCTGCACCTTTAGGAAGTGCGATTCCGGTATTATTATTAACGAAATCCGCCATTTATTGCCTCCATATAATTAAAAAAACTTTCCTTAACACACATATTCTCAAAATCAAAATAGTTGTCATCAAGTGTTTTCACTTTCTCTCCTTTAGTCTTTCCGATCACTTCGGAAAAATCAGTTGATACTGCATTTAGTGAATCTTTATCAAACTTAAGGCATACCGCCATTCCCCATTCATTTTTGGTAACCATATCAACCGCCTTTTGAGCAAGCATATCTGCAATATTTCGGTCTGTTTGGTTTGGTGAACCACATTGGACCCAATGTGCAGGAGTGCACATACGTACATCCAGACCGGTTGAAGATACAATATTTTTTTTTAGGTCAGATGCAGTCCCAGCCTTTCGGACAATGCCAAAAGAATCTTCTGCTTCTGTATCGTTCTTTAGACCAGTTATATTTGCTTCATGTGAAACAGCAACAATTGCATATCCATGCTTGTCGTGAACTTGTTTTACTTTACTGACAATATCCACTAAATTATATACTTTTTCAGGTGGTATAATAATATGTGCACCAGCAAGAGCAGCACAGGCCACAATCCATCCGGAAGTCTTGCCTCCTGGCATTTCGACTATCTGCACCCTGCTATGAGAGTATGCATGATCATGAAGCTCAGACACAAAACTTGAAATCCTCTCTGCGGCAGTCGGAAAACCAATAGTACAGAATGTTCCACAAAGGTCATTATCCACGCTTTTTGGTATTCCAATAATTGGTATTCCTTCCTCGGCCAGTTTACGGGCCACACCATTAGTATCATCACCGCCAACAGCGATGACACCATCGACATTATTCTTATCCATAAACATCCTAATCCTTTTTACTCCGTCTTCTGTAGAAAATGGATTAGCCCTGCTGGTCTTAAGGAATGTCCCTCCCCGGTCTTTATAAATGCCAGTCTTTTCAGTTGATAATGAGATTACATTGCCTGGTTCAAGCAATGACTTATAACCATTGCACCCACCGAGTAGACAGATATTTTGTTTATTGCAGTATTCAGTCAAGTGATGGATAAATGAATTTAATCCTGGTGCAAGACCCCCTCCTGTTAATATAAGTATCCTCTTCATTGTATTCCAACTGCCCTTTTCATTATATTGTATTCTGAATCGCTTATGCACACATCTGTTAATATTTTTATTATAATCTCTTTATTAATATTATTAAATGTTGTCCTAGATTTTGTGTTTATAATTCCAGCCATCTCAAAAGTGGCTGGTGCAACATCGTAATTATTTTCATAATAAAAATCTGGTTTGTGTTTACTACGAAGAAATACATCTCCATAGAACATCCCCTTTGAAGAAGTATCATTATATCTTAAAATAATATTAACCTGAGGTTCATCCCATACACCATTCTCGATGCCCGTCATTACAATCTTATCAATATTTTCAATGACATCATCCCTCGACCCAGACCAGTGGAATGCCTTAGCTGGATGATTGATGTATTGATTATTTGCAGTCGGAAAGTTGCTTAATGGTAGCTTTTCAACTGCTTGAAAATGGAAATGATCCCTAATTGTTGCTCCACAATCTGGACCATTATAAAAAACAAAATATGGTTGCGCCTCAAACGCAAAATCCGCAAGCTGTTCAAGCATCTCCCTTGAATACTCCTGTGGTTTGTGAACATTATCTACAATCACTACATGGTTCATAGATATTGGATGTTTGTTTGGAGTCCACACATAACCTTCATGATCAAAAGAATGTTTCCTATCTATCTGTTCAGGACATAACGGGCATTCCGTCCCATATTTCTTTGTCAAAAGCGCATCATTCAATTGAACCCTGAATCTTAAATCATTGACATTGACTTCTTTTGACATAGACGAGTCAGTAAAATACTTTGGCATACCCCTATGGGTATACTGCTCTTTACACATTTTATGTATTCTATCAGCTAACATAATAAAAGTTCCCAACCCCCTATTTTTAATTGCTCAATTGCCGGTGATCCATAGATGCCTGTACTGGTTGATAACACTGACAATCTAATTTCTCATAAAGCTGTTCGAGAACATGCCGGTGAGCGAATCCGATACCTTCTTTCTGGATGTTTAAACATGCATGCATAGCACCGAATGCGGCTGCATCCATAATTTTTGCTTCAGTAATCTCCGTTCCATTACCTCTTCCGTACAATCCATAAAAAAAGCCACTTCCAAAAGCTTCACCAGCATGGTTAGTGTCAGTCGGTTGAGCAATACATTCCGGAACACACTCAAAGTCATAAGGTTCTCCATTCATATATACTGCTCCACCATGAGGACCATTAGTCACTGCAACTAACTTACCTTGTTTGACCTTTTTGTCTCCTAGACTCTTAGACATGTGTTTTAGTTCAAGCCAGTCAAGAGGAATATAATCAACATGGTCGATAACATCAGAAAGCTCGCCTGCAGCTTGAGCATTCCTTAAGTTCATAGCAAGCACAACATATTTATTTCGTGCATAATCTATTGTTTCTTTAACTTTCTGAGGGGTCATTGTAGTCACAATTACAGCATCTGCTTCATCTATATACTTTTTTGTCTGTTCATCTAAAGCCAGTCTTTCAGATGCAGCCCTTCTAGATACAATGAAGCGGTCATTATGTGGAGAAATTGTCGCATGGGTCGAATCACTTGAAGTGTCATGGAAAGCCTGAAAGTATGTTTTAAGCTTATTTCCTCTTTCTGGGTCAGCTGCATTATGTATATCTGCCTTATGCTGTAATCCATATTTCCTTAGAATTGCTTCTGAATGTGGACTTGTACCCAAAGCATCAAAAATATAATCCTGGGAAGTGTAATGCTGTATATGTCGCCCTTCTCCATCTCCTCCTATCGCAGAGCAGAGCGTTGTATCAAAACCAAGCAGAGCCATAGCAACACCATAACTCAAACCCGTACCCCCTGGTAGGCTCTTCTTTGTTTGTGCTTTTAAGGAATGGCCAAGGGGCAGATCAGGCAAACGAAATCCGTTGTTCTCAATTTTTGCAATTACATCATCGACTGTCATAGTCCGATGCTCTTCTAAGAATTGTTTTACCCATTGTCTCTTATGGTCTTCCTGGATAATTGGAGAATCTATGGTACATGTGTGATCAATATAACTCGGCCCAACTACTACTATTTTTTTAATAAATATCACCTCGAAGTATATGACTCAAACGATAGTATGATGAAATCATACAACATCACAGGCGGTTATACTTTAATATATATAAATTAAATTACCATGCTACCAAGTGGTATGACATCATATGCCTTTAGTTGTTAGCACGAGTAGTAAATATAATCCAATCTTTGTATATGATTCATTTAAGGTAGCCCTTTTCAAGCATCTGTATATACACATCGTTTTGTGCTTTAATCGGTCCACCAAGTTGCGCAATTCTAGCAGGATTCACATTCCTATCTATCAATGGCTTCACAATGTCTGACATGATATCAGGAGTATAGGTTAGAAGAAACGAGCCCTTGCCTGAGATTGAATAATCTCCGCTTGCAGCCATCAAACCAGAATCTCCTATAACCATAGTCTCTCCATTAACATTGATTTTCCCTTCAGATACAAGCATGGCAATCGGCCGGCCATTTGGTTTGATATTGTATTTTCCATCTAATCTTACTGTTTCCACAGCAAAATCATTAGTCGCCACCATGACAGATACACAGCATTCATCCCCATCAATCTTATTAGCAGAATAGATTGGATCAGCCGGCGTCTGGAAATAATGCAATGCTTCAGTAAAACCTTCCCATTGAAGAGGTCTTTTTGGATCCTTTCTTCCCCAATCTCCACCTCTATTGGTCAGATTACAGTTTTTTTGTGGTTCATAGATTGTGCCTTCTAAAAGGGCATGTACCATTCCTGCTTGGATAAGATAAGTCTGGCCAGGTGAAAAGTTGACAACATTAAAGTACTGTGCAATTTGGTCAATTTCCTTTGATTCATATAAAAGGCTTTTCATGAAATCTGGACGTTTGATAAACATCTCTTGACCTTCTCTGGTAAGCCCATACATCATCGAACCTTCACTTAATGTGATCCATGCTTCGACCTTATTATTATAATGATTTTGCACGGATAATTTCTCACTGGCAGATAATATTTTCATGAGGAGTGGGAACCTACCATCATGGACAATCTGATCGCCAAATATGTCCCGACCATCGATGCTATTGATTGTCTCATCGATGGTCTTTCCATCTGTGAACCTGCTTAAACCATCTTTGTGTGAAGAAACGATAAATATTTCGCCTATAGTACCTGTTTTTATTTTAGATAAATCTCTTCCTAGGAATCTTGAAAGATTTTCAGTATTGCCCCAAACTTTATTCTGATAAATATCTGGATTATTCATATCAAACTGGAGTAAATTATTCATATGAAACATCCATAAAATGTGGAGATATATAATATATTCGTTGCTATTTTGATATTTTGATGTATGATGTGGTTATATTCATATTATCGTTATATTAGTACTAATTGCCGTAGAGATGTAGGACATAAGAGAATAAGAAAAAACGCCGCGGCTGGGACTTTCACCACAAATACCAGTCATTTCAGCATTAAGGTGGGCTTTGTACCCGACAGATTAGCTGTGCACCGGTATAAGTGCTTTGAACCCAGGTGCCCGTGAGGACAGTAGATCTTTGTAGGCCATTGTAAGTCTCTAAGGACAGAGCCCTTAGCAATCTACCGCAATGGCCAGGCTATGCGACCGCGGCATAGAGAACAGAGGATGTCCATTTTGTTTTTAAATATTTCGTAAATAACAGTTTAATTGTGTTCTCTTAGTATCCAATTGATGAATCATGATTATCATTAAATGAGCATACTAATGATATATAATAATCGGTTTGATACTTTTCATAGTTAAGGTTAGAATTTCTATGTTATAAAAATATATTTTTAACTGGTCTAATTTTTAACTGCAATTTTTTGAATAATACTTGCCACCTGTTCTTGCATCGATCAAATGTTCATTTGAGAGATGGATTCCTCCAATGTCTCCAAAATCAAACTTCAATCGCATGAGATAGGCTTTTTCTGGTTCAATACTGAATTTTGAGTTTCCAGAAGGGCAATCTCCCATACAAATCCTAAAATATTGATATCCTTTCTGCAGGGTTCCAAGATCGATAACATCTTTAAATCCGTCACCAGAGTCCATCTGGACTTTCGAACTGATCGGTCTCCTTAATACATTAAAATAAATCTCTCCTCCCTGCATAGCATCCACACACGCTGCTCTCATGGTGACAGAGTCAATAAGGGTGCTTTTGGCTTCATTATCAGTTACGGGTACAAGATCAGGTTGTTTCAACGTGCAATCTGATTTAGAATCTACTTCTCTACCATCATTGCACATATATATGTATTTTATTATGGTCGTATTCTGCTCGATAACTGGACATAAGGACTTATCAAATTCCGGACAGACACAGTTTGGGCATTCCTTTTGCTCAGGACATGTTGGGCAGGACTCTTGCACGCAGTCTGGGCATTGAACGCATCCGGTGAATATTATTAGACATGAAGATAAAATAATCATTATTTGTAAAACTTTCATGATGACGTCAAATATTTTGGACTATAAAAATGTTCTCTCCAATAATATTGCTCATTCGCAATAAAAAACTCCTTAAATTCCTGTTGCATAGGGTAAAGTCAACTAACGTGGGTTTGGGTAACAAATATATGCAAAGCAGATTTTGGGACTGTAAATTACTCTATTTACAGTAAATTCTTCTTTGCAAAAAGGATTCATCGTTGGGTTTCTCCGTCGATGAATTTGGACATCAATTTTGCTTTTTACAAAGAAGAACCATTTAACCCACTTAAGTTGGCTTTACCGTTGCATAGGGTGTGGGACATAAAGAATTATGCTAGCCAATGAAGATTATGCCACAGGCTCGTTAAAGTATTAGCAGTATCAATTCTGTCACCCCTTTTCTGTCCCAGTTTCCAACCAATTCGTCTCTTATCCTCAGCAAATCCA
>JAIPIC010000054.1 GCA_021734865.1 Candidatus Woesearchaeota archaeon
AAGAAAAGCTTTGCTTTTCTCCGTATTAAAGGGCTCACAATCCATAGGCAATTTTTGGTAACAGAAAACTGCACATACGAGTATGGACTCGTGTGAGCAGTTTTTGGAACTGATAATCGCAATTATCAGTACGGAAAAAAGGTACATTTTTTGTAACCATCTACTCTATTCACTAAAGATGAGACATAGTGCAAAAAATTTTAATATGAACACATATCAGATATTTTGCATAGATGGACACAGTAGTGCTTGTTAACAGCAACCCATTTGCATCCAAGAAAGATTTAGGTTGTCTGGAAAGGATTGTTAGAAAGAACCATCGTTCTATAGATTTTGGTTATGTTAAAGTTGCAAGGGCCTTACTTTCTGATGATATTGATTATATTCCAGTTGTTGGAAGAAATTATCATGGGGAACACAGCAACCTTATACACGTAATTACCGGTGTACCTTTAAAGACACCATATTCATTGATTAATGAGGATCAGGTAAGCAGAATCCTTAGACAATATTCATGGGTAAATAAACAGCCAGGCGTCTATGGGATATGCATGGGTCTTCAGATTCTGGCTAGCTTAAAAGGAAAGCCGATTACTAGATTAACTAACCAGCAAGTATTTAATAAATATACTCTGTGGAATAAATGGGATAAATGGAAAAAGAGCAAAGTCAGGACATGCCACAGAGATGGAATAGCATGCCGCAGTCTTGATGAACTTGACTCGTACAGATTTAATATTTTAGCATCAAGGCGGACTGCTGACAATTATATAATATACAAATTTGCTGACTGGTATATGGGTCACATTGGGGTCCAGTACCACCCTGAGCTTAATAAGTGCGGAAGAGTAGAATTCATCAGAGATATCAGATATCTTATGGAAAATTATGCTTCATCACTAACTGATTCCAGAAGACCAGAAAATTATCTAAGGTATATGAAAAGGGCTATTTAATAATCAGTTATTGAAGCTGGTTATCATAATAATCAGACGTGGACTCTCCTTAACCTAAAATTTAGCGTATTGGACACAGCCAGAAAATTCCTGTTGAAATATTTTAGTATTGCCGCAGTTATATCTTAGTAACAAGATAATAATAGGCATTATCTATATCATGCTCGATCCATTCAGAATCGATCATGCTTATAACATCTTCTTTTGGAATCCTATGATGGATAGGTGATCCTATATCTGTCTCTTTCTTCTGCCAGTCGATTATTGCTATCCTTCCTCCAGGATTTAATACTTCAATGCATCGCTGAAGAAATTCTTTTGGATTATCTATCTCGTGGAGAACATTTACCAAAAGAATCAGGTCTCCTCGGATTTCATGATCCATTACTGTTCCAATCTCTTCATTTGTGGGGATGTCATCTGACTTAATAATAAGGAGATTTTTATGCGAAGTCGCTCTTAGCTTCAGTTCTTCAAGCATCCTTTCTGATGTGTCGATGGCTATGACTCTTCCTTGTGACCCGACGATATCAAGAGCAGGTATGCTGAAATATCCTATACCGCAGCCAAAATCAATGATCGTGCTTCCTTTTCTGATATCCAGCATATTCAGTATTTCATATGGTGGAAGGACTTTTCTCCTCTCATCGCTTTCAAGCCTTGAGAAGTCCCCATCAAATATATGTGCCATGATAATAGACAAAGTGATGAATCTTTAAAAATCTGCGGTAACATATTTGATGACTCACATAATTAGAATAAGTCAGATGAACCACACTGGTGTTTGTTTTTACTTTTAAGTAATGAATACCCAGAAACATTTATATATTTCCAATTACTACTGAACTGATTATGTTACTAAATTTATCCAAAAAAGGAACTGTAGCATTAGCTGTCGTAATTATTGTTATAGTCGCTCTAATATTTTTTGGATGGCTGATAAACTTGAACAATCGAGAATGTAGTTCAGATAATGATTGTGGTGACGATTCATATTGTGGAAGTGACTTTGCCTGCCACGAGCATATAATTGTGGAAAAGACTATTGAAAAGAATGATCTGATTATCCCTTCAATTTTTGTTGGGATTGCTATTATCGTCGGTGCTATCATATTAAAATGGAAGCGTGAATAACAATACCAAGGCTATTTCATGCTTCATTTCATCACTTCTTTAAAACAGAAGATCCAATGATTCTCATGAGATAAACCGAATCAAATATATATGATTAAATTATGAATTCTATCATTAAACCTCTTTTGTGATAGAAATATGATAATTATTTGGATTTCCATTGGCATTATTGTTATCCTCGTTGTTATTATTGGGATATACAATGGTCTAGTGCAAGAAAATAACAATGCAAAAAAGGCCTGGTCCGGTATAGATGTCCAACTGAAAAGGAGATCAGACTTAATACCTAACCTTGTAAATACAGTAAAAGGTTATGCTAAGCATGAACAAAAATTGTTTGTTTGTATAACTCAAGCAAGAACAGCAATCATGCAATCACAAAAAGTTGGTAATGTCAGGGAAATAGCTAAAACCGACAATATTCTTTCTGATGCACTAAAAAGCCTGTTTGCAGTTTCGGAAAACTACCCAAACCTAAAAGCAAACGAGAATTTTATCAAACTTCAGTCAGATATCACTGAGACCGAGGATCAGATTTCAGCAGCCAGAAGAATATTTAATGAAAACGCTAATAGTTATAATATCAAAGTTGAATCATTTCCTAGCAATATTTTTGCTTTTCTATTTGGTTTTAAAAAAATGGAGTTATTTGAAGCACTCTCAGATGATAAAAGAGATGTAAATATTAAATTATAGAGAAAATGAATTATAATAAAACGAATCTCCTCGGTAGTGCTGACCTTTCAAGAATTAAGCATTATATCCTTTTTGGAGAATCATATGAAGATTCCAGTGCTTCAATATCTGACAAGAAGAAAAAACAGTATGAAGACTTCTATTGGGATCCATTTGGTAAAATCCCCATAGAGAATATTATTAAAAACTGTAGTGTTTTATTATGGGAAACCAGACAATTTGAGCTAAAAGGAAAAAGGATAAGGACTCTAAAAATTGCAGGATTCGCAATTGGAATTCTCTGTATAGCCTCATTTATTGGAATTATTGCTGTAGGTTTCAGTATATTGCTTATCAGATCCATTAAGAAGACAATTATTGATATTATCAAATACAATATAGCAGTTGGGCAGAAATGGTTTTATGATCCATATTTAGATTCAGATAGAGGATCAATGTTGTACGATAAGATAAAAGAGATAACATCAATCGGCGATAATAATTATGTTGAGGATCAGATTTGGGGTTTTCATGACAATCAGGGGTTAAGATACTTTTTTTATTCAGGGGTTTATGTATATGTTGTCAGAGGGAGCAAAAGCAGCACTTCATATGAAAATTATTTCTTTATGATCAAACTTCCAAAGAAATTAAGATCCACTTTCGCAATCACACCTGAAACAGCCTTTTCAAAAATAGGTGCCTTTTTCTCAAAGAAAGAGATAAATGTTGAATCAACTGAATTTAACAAGATGTATTCTTTTAGTTACAACGGAGAAAAAGACAAAAAAGCCATGGATATTGTTAGAACTCTTTCACCTGCTGTGCAGGAACAGTTAGTCAAACTTGGAAGAGATATAAAAGGATTACACATTTTATTTAAGGAGGACACTGTTTCTTTCCTTTTTGAAGGTAGACTATTAAAGAAACCTAAATCCAAGATTGTTGGCAAAAAAGAGATTAATGAGGACGATGTAAGAGAGATCACTGATAAACTTGACAGTTTTGTTACAATATCATCAGGAATATCCAGATATCTTGATTAATTTTGTTTAGTTAATGATTCCTAGCACCATTTTTAAGCGGAAAAGCAATTTATGATTACACTGCTTACAATATTTGATTTATTACATGACTTTTTCTCTTATTATTTATTCATGTAATTCCGCAAATTTTTAATATATATTTTTGACTTTAATATAATTTATATACGAGATTGAATATTGGTAATTTGATAAAAAAGATGGTAAATGTAAAAGTAAAAAAGATAAAAGATAATGCTGTAATACCACAATACGCTCATGAAGGAGACGCAGGTGTTGACCTGTATTCATGTGAAAGATATGTTCTAAGTCCTGGTCAGAGAGTCCTTGTTTCTACTGGGATCAAGATCGCTGTTCCTATGGGATATGAGGCTCAAGTCAGGCCAAAAAGCGGTCTTGCGCTAAAAGCAGGCATTACTGTTCTAAACACACCAGGTACTATCGATGCGCCCTATAGGGGAGAGGTTGGTGTGATTCTGATGAATCATTCTGACACAGAATTTGTTGTCGAGCCAAATACTAAGGTGGCTCAGATGGTTTTGAAGAAAGTTGAACAAGCTGAATTCAGTGAGGTCGACGATTTAGATGATACTTCAAGAGGTGAAGGTGGATTTGGCAGCACCGGATTAAAATGAGCGTAAGTTTTGATGCTGTTAAGAAAAACAAGACCCTTGGGGAGTTCTGCCCTGAGGAAGAGGCTGAGGTTGAAAGTCCTCAGTAATAAATATGGATTGTTTTATTTCTTCGATTAAGGCCTCAGTTAATAAGGAATATCCAGGAAAGATTACTCAGACTGTGTATTTCAACGGATGCAATATGGGGTGCAATTTCTGTCCAAATCCTAAATTAACTGAATTTTCAAGTTCTTGCCGGACTGACATCAAGCTTATCATCTCAGAGATTGCAAAGAAGAAAGATATCACTGACTGCATATGTTTATCAGGAGGTGAACCTTTACTGCAAAAGGACGCAGTTAGGGAGATTATCAAATTCGCTAAGGGAATCAATATTGCTGTCAAGACAAATGGTACTAATCCTTCTGTTCTTTCTACGTTTCTTAAATATATTGACATATTCGACCTGTATCTGATCGCTCCACTTAATGATAAATTCAAAAGAAATACAGGCACAACTGCAAGGTTTAATGATGCTGGTGAGATGATTTCTGCTATCAGGGAATCGATTTCTATCCTAAAAGCATCTAATAAATATGTCACTGCCCACAGTTATCTTGTTCCAGGCCAGCTATATAGAAAAGAGGATTTTCTGCTAATCGCAGATGAAATTAAGGATTTCAACTGGAAGATCCATCCTTTAGAGCAAGTAAGCAAAGATTATATTAATAACTTAGTCAAATATATCAATAAAAAGTGTCCAAATATTAAGGTGGTAATATGAGTTGTATTTTTTGCAAGATCGCAAGTGGAGAAATTCCGTGCAAAAAAATATATGATGATCAGCACGTGCTGTCATTTCTAGATATTAATCCTGCTAGTAAAGGCCATTGTCTCGTTATAACCAAGAAGCATTATGAAAAATTCAACGATATTGATCCAGAGGTCTTAGTGAGTTTGATAAAAGCGGTTCAGCTTGTTTCAAAAAAGATCGAGGCAGAACTTGGTCCGGATGGGTATAATATAATCAATAATAATGGTTCATCTGCGGGGCAGACTGTTGCTCATGTTCATTTTCACATCGTCCCCAGGACAGAGGGTGATGGAATAATACAACCTTGGGAGCCTACGAGCCCTGAGGGGAGTGAATTGGATGAATTACAGAAGAGGTTGAGGATTGAGAATGGGAATTAAGCTATCATTTGAAAACTGCATCATAAAAAAGGTAACAATTAAATCTGAGGAGAGTCCTGTATTTGAACATAATTTTAATCTGCCTACTGGTCTGTCAAAATTCAAGCATTATCACAATATTCTGATTATAGCAAGTGGTGGTTCCAGAACCTCTTTTTATGCTTATTACACAGCACTTAAAAAACTTAGGTCTGATAAGGAAGTCATTTTCCTTGACACTAATGAACCGGATTACCTTCATTTGGTAAAAAAGCAGTGCAAAAAAAAGGATACTTTGGTTATTCCTATATCTAAATCAGGAAATACTGTCACAGTGCTTGAGACTATGAGTTTTTTTAAGGGATATGATATGCTTGCTGTAACAAATCCAAGTGAAGGTGCTCTGCAGAAGATATGCGAAAAAGAAGGTATTCACATTATGGAACATCCTAAGATTGGAGGGAGATATTCCGGCAGGACTGCAACTGCATATGTTCCATCAATCATTCTTGGTATTGATGTAAATCAGATAGAAAAAGGAGCAGCGAATATGATTAGCCAATGTAGGGGTGATGATAATCCAGCTCTAAAGGTTGCTTCTGTGCTTTTTGATCTTGAGAAGAAAGGTTATACTGAGGTATTTACTCCTTTTTATTCAACTAAATTATTTGGATTCTATCCTATTCTGGTCCAACTGATGCATGAAAGTGTATGCAAGGAAGGGAAAGGTCAGAGTTTTTATGGCGATCTTGGACCTGAATGCCAGCATCATACGAACCAAAGGTTCTTTGGAGGCCGTAAGAATTGCATCGGCTTGTTTTTCACACAGAAATCACAGGATAGTGAAGACAAGATAGAATATGAAAAAAGTATTCTTGATGTTGAACTTGGGCAAGGTAAAATAAGAGATATAAATGGCATCTTGTATAAGGATGCTTTCAAGTCTGAATTTGTTGGAACCTATAGGGATGCAGCAATGAAAGGGATTCCACTAATCAACATTGAAGTTGAGAAGGTGGACGAGGATCATTGCGGTCAATTAATAACATTTCTTCATTATCTGGCATATTATTCCTCTGTACTTAGGAAAGTCAATCCTTTTGACCAGCCCCAGGTTGAAAATAGCAAGAAGATAAGCTTCAGTTCAAGGCTTAAGAAATCGGATTAATGGTTTCAATAGTATCCTAGTCATCTTCCTGAGAATATTAGATTTCCTTATAGTATCAGCGATTGGTGGACTAATTTTGTAGTAGAATTGGATAAATTTTCTACCTGCTGGATTAATGGAAAGTGATTTGTCTCTCCAATCTCTCAGAACATCGATGTCATGATGCATAGAAGTGCCATATGCAGCAGTTGCAATAAAACATGCAGATGACTTCTGGATTCCATTATCTGGCTGTTTGGAAGTTATATGCTCGACTGGATTCTCACATGACAGGCAGTACTTCTCCCAAGGAGAGAGTTTAGCGTTGCAGTAAGGACATCTGGGTCTGCTCATTTTTTGGTCTTAGATTTGCTGCTCATGAGCTTCATTTTCTTTCTCATGTGCATTGATAGTGAGTAAAGATATGGAAGCATCATAAAAGATGCAAAAAACAGAGAGAGAATAAATGGATCATTATACACTTCTTGAATATTATAGATGTCTTTTATCTTATTTGTAAGATTTGATATCATAAACACATTAAACAGTCCCATAACTGGAATAAGTATCGCAGCAAATAAGTGATGTCTTGTACGCAGATGCTCTATCCTAAAGACCAGATGACTAAATATTATTCCAACAAGAAGTCCAAGGAAGCTTATCAGAGAGAACAACACAGCTCCTGATAGTATAATCATCAAAGGAACCAATATGCATCCGATAAGTATGCTCAATATAACCATAATAAGGCAACTCATCCAGTATATAAGGTCTGAAATTTCACTCGATTTTTTGGTGTAATAATCTGATCTTTTGACACCTTTTAAGAGAGGGCTTTTGAATTCTTCTTTCATTTTAGTCATCTTTTGGAACGTATCCTATCAACATGGATGCAAGTTTATATATTTCTTTCGATGCTTTTGAATTTGGCTGATGCTTGACAACCGGTGTATTATGCCTTATTGACTCCTTGACTACCATGTCAAAAGGTATCTCTGCAATGACGGGTTTTCCAAGCAATCCTTCAATATTTTCACGATGAACTTCAAACTTTTTATTATGGATACTGTTTACAACAATTCCGATTATATTATGGCCTGCTTTTTCAGACAGCTTAATAATTCTCAGAGTATCTGTAAGTGAAGGAAGTTCAGGATGTGTTATGATAATTATTTCGTCTGCTATTTCAAGGAGATCAAAATGTTCATCAGTTATGCTTGGAGGAGTATCAATAAGTACAACCTCGCACACGTTTTTGAGTTTTAATATGGCTTTCTTAAATTTGGATATATCAAGTCCTTTTAAGTCGTGTACAGCTATGCTTGCTGGGATAATTTTTAGACCAGAATGATGTCTGTACACAGCATCGGTGACTTTTCCGTCTTTGTTCATGACATCATTTATGGTATTTGGAAGGGTTGTTAGCCCCAGGTGAATTGTAACATTTGGATTTCTCAGGTTTCCATCAACTAGAATAAGGTCCCGACCATAGTGATTAAGAGCACTGCCAAGATTAACCGCAAGGGTTGTCTTTCCTGTGCCTCCCTTAGAAGAGACAATGGCCACAAATTTAGTCATTCTAGATACCAATCAAAGAGTTGTTAACTTATCTTCAATATATCCAAGGTTCTCTTTGCATTCTTTGTAGTACTCAGTCACTATATCAATATTTATCTCAATAAGTTGTGAATCAATATCATAATTGAGTGTAACATGCCTTTTGTATTCTTCGTCAACTGTATAGGAAGTCCTTGTCAGCCTTCTAAGCATCAAGTAAAAATCAACAATATCCTGAATCTTTTTGTCGGCTGACATTATTTTCTTGACCAGTTCGCATCTTAATCCTGGACTTTTTGGAAAGTCCTCAATAATCTTTTGCTCTTGAGCATTCAACAACATTGCCATTAGCAGGCAATCGTAAAAACTGATAATGCGTTCGACCACACTTACCAAAACGTCTGAAGTTCTTGTATATTTGAGACTTACATAAATGAGATGGTCAACTCTTTTTATCTCTTCTTTTGCTTTATCCAGTGATTTTTTCATCTTTGTTTACTATCCGGTCAATCTCAACTATAAACTTCTTAGTCATATTCAAAAAGTTCTTTATCTGGCCAGTACTGATCCTCCTCATGTGATATTTGTCCGAACATATAACAAAAGAATCCTTTCTTGAGAATTCCATCGGACTACTTTTTCTTTCTATCAATATATCTTTGATATCTTGTATCAGTCGGACATATTCTAAGTCAATCTTATATGTTGGTTTTATGTATGTGACAAAAGAATTATATTTTGATTCAAAAGTATCATGAAATGGTGGAATCATCTTATATTTACGATGTAAATAAAGCACGGATGCAACAGATGAGCTCAGTGCAATGAATATATTCTCAAGTATTGCCACAAGCATCTTTGGATCTTTAACGAGGGGGAAAGTGACAGACAGCATGTGATCAGCTACCATTATTGTCTTTTTCGCTTTTTCCTGTTCCTCAATGTGCTTTTCCATTTATTGGTCCTGTTCTGAAAGTTCCATTATTGCCTGTGCGATGTCACCTTTTGATTTCTCAAGTGCATCTTTGGCTTTGTCTTCATCTACTCCAGTTTGTTCCATGACTGTTGAAATATCATCCTCTTCAATCTCTGGAGTTGAGTCAAGAGATTCGACACGTTCTTCTCCAACTATCTGATAGGTTTGCTGTCCCATCATATTGACTTTTGACACTTGTGGATTATCAATAACTATTTTCTCATTATCCAACAGAATTATTACCTGACGGGCATCAATCTCGACCTGCTGGACGCCCATTTTTTTCATCATTTGAGCTACTTGTCTCTTATTCATTCCCGGAAACATTCCAGACACCCCCTACAGTCCAAGAAAGCCAAATCCCTGGCTGTGCAAAATTATCTCAAGTATGATTATCACGACTACCAGGACGATGATATAACCTGGTTTTATCTGAAGAAGAGATTTATAGTCATCAAAGTATCTAACTAGTCCCCCTATACCAGAGGGCATTGAGATTTTATCGTTTTTTCCCATAGGTTTTCGTAAAGCAACCATATATATAAAATTATCTATAAAATATTGTTGAGGGGCTGTAAGCCACTTTCTGTTGGCCGCTTATGAGCCATCCTGACATTAAACTAAGCACCTTCTGGCTTGCACCGGGAGGGACTAGCCGTTCCAGCATTCCCTACAGCCTATCGGTCAACCTGTTATCTCACAGCAGTCGCCTGCTGCTTCAAAGGCATCATACCAGTCTGCAGGATGTATCGTTTCTTGTGCTGTTGCCACGCTTATTAGGCGTCTACGAGAGCTCCCATTTATGGTGAGTGGACTTTCCTCAGTGACTTGCACCGATAGTCAGGTACCCCCCAACAGCACTTATGAATACAATTATTTATATAAAGTTTTATATATGACATTAAAAAAAGATATGTTATGGCTGATAAAGTTGAAGTTAAACCAAACAAGACAGCTTTTGTATTCTATCCGTTTCTAATTTCCATTTTAATATGGGCATTTATTCTCGGAATAGTCTCTGTTGTTGTATTTTTCATATTCAAGCTTAATCCTGTCTTAAATTTCTCACTTTTCTTTATATTCTTTATTCTGATAGCACTTCTGATATACTGGTCACTCTCAGTCCAATACTCCAAAGAGAAGTACACATTCTTCCATGACAAGATAGTAAGGAATTCAGGAGGTATTCTCTCAGAAAACGAGACAGAACTTATTATTAGGAATATAACACATGTAAATCTCAAGTTGCCGTGGATAGAGAATAGTCTTTTTGGAATAGGTCATATTCTTGTTGATTCCGCAGGCAGTAGTGCAATTGAGATCAATCTTAGGTCTGTTGATCAACCAGAAAAAATATACCATTATGTTGAAAAAATTATGAAGACAAATGGGTTCAAGCTAACACAGTCAAAGTTGATTGAAAAGGAAAAACCAAGCAGTCTGGGTGTCTTTTTTGAAGTAGCTCAGGGGTTTTTCGGCTCAATTTTTGGTTTAGTTATGTTTGTATTATACGCTGGTGGAAGTACTATCGCCTACCTGCAGGATTATATAATTCCTGTTATGATAGTCATTTTTATGGGTTTATTGTTATTATTTATGAGATCAATTTTTATGTGGCTGGACCTAGAAAGAAGGGTTTATTCCATTTATGAAGACACTATAACCTATTCAGAGGGTTTTCTAAATAAAAATTACAGCTTTATCCCAATAGAGAACTTGTCAGACTCAAATCTTACGCAGACTTTAATAGACAAGATATTTGGGTTATATGATGTCAAGGTGAGCTGCCCTGGGAGCGGCCAGGAGATAATATTTAAAAATATGGTCAATGGACCAACTATGGAAAAAAACCTGGATAATTTAATCTCTAAGAGTGTCTCACTAATTGGTAAAAAGGCTGAAAAATCAATCAAACATAATACTAAAGCAGACACACAACCCACAGGCCCTACGGTCGATACATCCTTTACGGCAAGCTTAAAGATGGATACAACAAGATCACTTTTCCCTCTTTTAGTCGCGTTGCCTTTTTCACTTGTGCTGTTTATATTTCTCCCAATATGGATTATTGGTCTAATCGGTGTCCTAATAAGGGTCAACTCGACTAAATATGAAATCAAGAACAGAAGTGTTGAGGAGAGATTCAGCTTTTTGAACACTAAGAATACTGAATTTAGCAATGAAAAGATTATGGGCGTAATTATTAAAGAAAATTTTGTTGATAAGTGGTTCAATACATGCAGTATTGTATTCTGGTCAATTGGCTCAAGCAGTAATATTGTATTTCGTAATATTAAAAAAGAAAGTGACCTTCAGAAGAATCTACTCTTGAAATTTGGCGTATCGGATCAAGAACAGATCAAGGAGATGAAATCAGAATTCAGTATCCTTGAGATGATTAAATACAATATTGTAGCCATGATACTTTTGTGTGCTGTGGGCGCAGCTGCTTTGCTTACATCGTTCATCACTCCGTTACTTCTCCTGGTTCCAGTTGTGTTGATTGCTTATGGTCTAATCTTTACGATATACAAATACTTATATTACAAGAAGTCTCACATGAAATTCTTCAAGGAATATGTTTATTTCCAAAGAGGGCTAATTTTTATGGAGTATTATTATTCTCTCTACAACAATATCAAGGACATAAGAACTTTAAGGTACCCCTTATCTGACCATGGAAACATTACATTCAATGTGGCTGGAGAACATATGGAAACTCAAGGGAAAAACCAGATTCTGATGTCTAACAAATTCACCATTGAATATGTTAGTGGAATCCGAAGCAAAGATGAACTTATTGACATGATCTTCTATTCAAGACCTGATGCATCACAAGTCAGTCACATCGAGGAGAATATTAATCAGTACATGCAGAAACCAGTTCTCACAGCAAGACCTGCTGTTGCAAACTTACTTTCAGCTGCTACACTCATATGTATTGTCATATTCCCTCTGCTTGTCATATATCCATTTATTGCAGTTTATATCATATGGAAACAGAAAGTGACAAGTTACCATATCGAATCGTATCGTGTTCTGCAGAAGTCTGGGATCATTTATCGCTCACAACTTTCTATCCTTTTCAAGAAGATTGATCATATCAATTCCAATCAAGGTATGTTCAATAAACTATTCAGAAATGGAAATATTATCATAAATACTGCGGGCAGTTCACTTGCCGAACTTGTTGCATCCGACCTTCCTAACTACCAGCAGTTCTATGAAACTTTAAAAGAAAAATATTAACAGATTCCGTATTGACTGCAATAATAGCTGTTCTTCATTTGCGCCATGTCAGGTGAATCCGCATAGCTTTCTTTTATCTGCTTGAGTCTTGGAACATACTCAAAACTTTTTTTTTCACAAGGCAGTTCTAATATATCAGTGTAGCTCTGCTTATATTGTACCAGATCATATGAACATGGATAGCTTTCTTTTATCTGAACCATATCTACAGGATTGTGGCTCTCTTTATACTGTGTTAATCCATTATTGCAGTCCAAACTCTCTTTAATCTGGCATGTTGGACAATCAAATGTAACTGGGCAAGAAGCCAAAACAGTTGCTGACATTAGAACACTTAATATTATTCCGATTATAAATCTCATTTGTACACCCCCAAAGTGTTTACCGCTGAACACATATCAGCAGTTTTACTACTGTAGAATGGATAAGTAATATTTATATTTAAGGTTTTGGATAACCGACAGTGTTTCCTTATGAGCAATAGAATTTTGGCTTTAGCCAAATTCTCGCTTTGCAAAAAGCGAGCAAAAGTTCTATCATACTTTTGAATCGATTCCTTTTCAGATTTAACTCAATCTTTGCTGCTTGAGCAGGAGTT
>JAIPIC010000055.1 GCA_021734865.1 Candidatus Woesearchaeota archaeon
AAGGTAGATTAGATGCGTGCGCCGATTTTCGTCGCGCGTATATTTCATAGTTAAAATGGTAGAAAAAACTTACGGAGGGCAGGATTCACCAACTACAACTTGGGCTAAAGCCCAAGGTATCCTAAAAATGTAATGAACACAAACAAGGACCGAAATATAACATCACATATCACTCAGACAGAGAATAACAGACAAACAAGACTCGTGCTGCGATTTACAGAAACCAGTGTAGGTAAACCCATAATCTATCATCTCATCAAGGATTATGACCTCATTGTAAATATCCACAGAGCTGAAGTCACAGGTGACAGCAAAGGAAAGATGATAATTGACCTGGAAGGCACAACAGACAGGATCAATGATGGACGCAATTACCTGAAGAAAGAGGGGGTATCAGTCACATTCATCAAGCAGAATGTCTCTAGAGACGCCGCTCTCTGCACCGACTGCGGAGCATGCACAGTGCACTGCCCTACTCAAGCCATTACTGTGAAAGACAGAATTACTATGATGACAGACTTTGATAATTCAAAGTGCGTCGCATGCCAGCAATGCATAGCTGTCTGCCCGTACAATGCAATGAAGATAGAGTTCTGAGTTGCGAAAATGAAACAAAAATGCACAATGAAACAACAATTCACAACACATGAATTATGCAGGATATCATGGGAATATGAGGAGACAGCGCTAAACATAATCACAGACAGGCCAATACCTCTCAGCGCTCTTGAGAACATGAAGCAGACAATACATACAACTCGCTCAGACATAGAACAATTCATATTTCAGCATCGTGAATTTAAGGAATCCCTCGTACCTCTTTCCTATGAGAATGTTCAATTAGGCACCATAAAGCATATGCTTCAAAGCTCATCTGCTTTTGGAGTAGGACCGATGGCCTGTGTTGCTGGTATCATATCGCAGATTGCATCTGAATCGTTAATAGAAAGCGGTTTGACCCTGGCAATAGTTGATAATGGTGGCGATATATTTATCAAGAAATCCCCAGAATCCGTGCTTTGCCAATCTAACCGATATCAGGCAAACTTACCTAAATATGTTACAGTGGGATTATACAGTAATTCAGTAAGACATCTCGGTCTTAAGATTGAATTAGACCAGACTCCAATATCATTATGCTCCTCATCATCTCTAATGGGCAGGTCGATATCATTGGGAGAATGTGATATGGTGACAGTAATATCTGAACACGGCTCACTAGCAGATGCAGCAGCAACAGCGACCTGCAATCGTATTACAGAATCAGATGACATAATGCCCTCCTTAAAGTGGGGTCATAAGCCAGGCATCTTAGGAATCATAGCAATCCAAAATGGAAAAATTGGTTGTATTGGTCAAGTTCCACCATTTGTAAGGACCAAAACCCAAGCAAGGATCGAAGGAATCAACTTCAAATATTGATCATGCTGCTGACGTGAGAACAAGAACATCGTTTTTGATTCCAACCCTATCTACATTATATATGATGAGATCAGAAAATGAAATAAGAATTATTAATATTGGAATAATTCTTTCAACAAGCTTTTTAAGAACCCATTAAATCTGCTCATACAAAGGTACAATTGGAGGCTAAAAAATGAAATATTTTTTTTCATCAGAATCAGTGACTGAAGGTCACCCGGACAAAGTATGCGACCAGATAAGCGACGCAATTTTAGATGCGGCATTGAAGGATGACCCTGAGAGTAGAGTAGCTGTTGAGACACTTACAAAGACAGGATTCGTTGTTGTTGCAGGAGAACTGACAACAAGAACTTATATAGATATTCAGTCAGTAGTCAGAGCCCAGATCAAAGAGATTGGTTACGACGATCCAAAATGGGGATTTGACTGTGACGGATGCGGAGTATTAGCAGCTATTTCAGAACAAAGCCCTGACATCTCACAGGGAGTAACCGAAGGATCCGGCGAGTTTAAAGAACAAGGAGCAGGCGACCAGGGAATGATGTTTGGCTACGCAACAAACGAAACACCTGAATATATGCCATTACCTATTGTTCTCGCACACAGACTTACTGAGAAATTAGCAGAAGTCAGGAAAAAAGGGATTCTTGATTACCTTGGACCCGACGGAAAGAGCCAGGTAACAATTGAATATGAAGACGGAAAACCACTTAGATGTGATGCAATCGTTGTAGCATCCCAGCACCTTGACACAGTCAAGATGGATAAACTGCGAAAAGACATAAAGGAACAGGTCATTGTACCAGTATGCAAAGACTGGACAGACGAAAACACAAAATACTTCATAAATTCTACAGGTAAGTTTGTACTTGGAGGACCAGTTGCTGATGCAGGAGTCACCGGAAGAAAAATTATCGTTGACACCTATGGCGGACATGGAAGCCATGGTGGGGGAGCATTCTCAGGTAAGGATCCATCTAAAGTGGATAGGTCAGGTGCCTATGCAGGAAGGTACATCGCAAAGAACATTGTTGCAGCAGGACTAGCAGACAAGTGCGAAGTCCAACTTGCTTATGCGATCGGTGTTGCAGAACCAGTCAGCATCCTTGTAAACACATTTAACACAAATAAAATACCAAATGAAAAGATTGAGGATCTTGTCAGAAAAGTTTTCCCTTTAAAACCAGCAGAGATTATCAGCCATTTCCAGCTGAAAAGACCCATTTATGTCAAAACAGCTGCATACGGACACTTTGGACGTGACGGTTTTCCATGGGAAGAGACTGATAAGGTAGAGGAACTTAAGGAACTGGCTGGAAGTACTTGTCCACCTGATAAGCCAGGATCAGAAGTCCCACTCGATTCTGAATAGGGATATTTGATGACTTATCCGAGATCTACTATCTCGGCAATTATTTTTTCATTTTCTTTTCTACCTTTTACAACCACACGTTCACCAACACTGAGATTAAGCGGTTCGTATACCAAAACAGAAATCTTCATTGTTGATTCCATCTCAAAAGAGTACCTATCAGCTTCTGTAACAGTCCCATTTATCATAATTATATCCGGTCCTTGATCTGAAAATACCCTTCCAGTGAAAAACAGAGTGGTCAGTGAAATTATGGCTAGTATCAATGAAATTTTGATAACATCCTTATCGTCAATCTGCATGGAAGACCTATCTCGATATGATTAATATATTATTTCAGACTAAAATGGGATATTATTCCGGTTCTATTACTATGTTTCAATATGTTCAAGTAACCTTCTGTCAGCTATTACATTCATATCTTAAGAGAATAAAATAACCTTTGACCATTATTACAGTACACAAATCATACTATACACAATGTCCACTTTTAAAACAGAGCAGACTCTACGGGTAAAGTCAACTTAAGTGGGTTAAATGGTTCTTCTTTGTAAAAAGCAAAATTTATGTCCAAATTCATCGACGGAGAAACACAACGATGAATCCTTTTTGCAAAAAAGAATTTACTGTAAATAGAGTAATTTACAGTCCCAAAATCTGCTTTGCATATATTTGTTACCCAAACCCACGTTAGTTGACTTTACCTGCTCTACGAAACATTTTAATATTATACTTCTTTAGTGGCGCTTATGGCTACGAAGGAGACAACAAAAACAAAAACTGGAAATATCCCCCAGTTCAAGACCACAGCGGAGATTAAAGTATCAAAACAGATAATCGAACAGGTTATCGGACAGGAAGACGCTGTCGAAGTTATGAAAAAAGCAGCAGCTCAGAGGCGGCATGTTCTACTTATTGGAGAGCCTGGAACTGGAAAATCCATGCTTGGTTTGGCGCTCGCACATATGTTACCAAAAGAAAAGCTTGTTGATATAATATCATTCCCAAATCAAAATGATGAGAATGAACCACTAATCCGAACAGTACCTGCGGGTAAAGGACGTGAGATAGTTGCCAAAGCCCGTTTGCAGGGAATGTCTGGATTCAAAAATCAGAATTTACTTTTGATTATAGCCATGATCTTCCTGATGGTTGCACCTTGGTGGATGAGGGCGCATTATGTCAAAACAGACGGCCCAACAGCAGCAAACATAATATTTGCCGCAACATTCCTTGGAGGAACCCTCCTATTTGCAGCATTCATTGCATTTATGAATTTTGGAAAAAGGATGCAAGGCCAGGTAAGGTTACCAAAAGTGATTGTTGATAACTACAAGAAAGATACAGCACCTTTCTATGACGGAACTGGGTCACATGCAGGAGCACTGCTTGGAGACGTACTTCATGATCCTTTCCAGTCAGGTGGTCTGGGAACGCCTGCTCATGAACGTGTAGTAGCAGGAATGATACACAAGACAAACAAAGGAGTCTTGTTTATTGATGAAATATCAACATTGAAACCATCCACCCAGCAGGAACTCCTCACAGCACTTCAGGAAGGCAAGTATTCAATTACAGGACAGAGCGAACGTTCAGCAGGAGCAATGGTAAGGACTGAACCAGTCCCATGTGATTTTATCCTCGTAGCTGCAGGCAATTATGACTCATTGACACACATGCATCCAGCATTAAGGTCAAGGATTCGTGGATACGGTTATGAAATATATATGAAAGAAAGTATGCCTGATACACCTGAGAACCGCTTTAAACTTGCACAGTTTGTTGCCCAAGAAGTTACAAAAGACAAGAAGATACCTCATTATACAAAAGAAGCAGTCGAAATGGTAATTAGTCATGCAAAGAAAATGGCTGGCAGGAAAGGTCACCTGACTCTCAGATTAAGAGAGCTTGGTGGTCTGATCAGAGCTGCAGGAGATATTGCCATCGGATGCAAAGATAAGAACGTCATGCCAAAACATTTCCAAGATGGTAAAAAGCTTGCAAGAGCCCTCGAAGGACAGATAGCTGATCAAATAATTGAAAGGAAGAAAGAATATAATGTCATTGTCACTACAGGTGAGAGCATTGGGCGCGTAAATGGCCTTGCAGTTATGGGAGCAGGAGCATCCCTTTCAGGAATAATCCTTCCCATCGAGTCGATGGTCACACCTGGTGGAAAGAATGCTAGAGTGTATGCCACTGGAAAACTTGGTGATATTGCAAAAGAAGCGGTTACAAATGTATCAGCCATCATTAAGAAATACTATGGTGAGGATATAAACGAAAAATATGATATTTATGTGCAGTTCCTCCAGACCTACGAAGGAGTTGAAGGGGATTCTGCAAGTATAGCAATCGCAACAGCAATAATATCGGCCCTCAAGGAAGTGCCAGTTAAGCAGGATATTGCAATGACCGGCTCTCTCTCAGTAAGGGGAGAAGTCCTCCCTATTGGTGGAGTTACTAGCAAAGTTGAAGCTGCAATCGAGGCAGGGCTTAGCAAGGTTATTGTTCCAAGATCAAACCTGCAGGATATTGTCATAGAGAAAGAACAACTTTCTAAAATCAAAGTGATACCAGTCACAAACCTTAAAGAGGTTCTCACTGAAGCCTTGAACTGGAAAGGCAAACAGTCAGAACTAAAAAAGATAATCGCAAAGTAAGTGCAATAATTAATGTACGCGCAATGATTAATATATCCAGTTAACAAATGAATATATATTCATGATGATATTCATGAATTTTGGACTATCATGCCACTGACAAGCGAGTTTTTCTCATATCATGAGACAGAAAAGAAAAGGGGAGCAGTAATTTATATTCTTTCACTGGCCGCTATTCTTTCAACAATAATAATTTATTTGATATTCTTCAGAGACTTAAATCCGATAGCTGGAACTCCATTGCAGCCAGTATTTGATCATATTATTGTTCAAATAACAGGCTTTTCTTATCTAGGAATGTTTTACATGACATTAATAGGCGGACTTTTTTTTGTTCCGAGCGGAATTGAGCCCTACTTCCTCAAGGCACTATTGGAAAACAACGATCTCTTGTTGATGCTGGTCGCTCTTGCAGGATGTGCAATATCATTTACTTTAGATTATGTATTAGGATTCAAATTCGCAGCGATATCAAGAAAACTGATATCTCTCAAACAGTTCTATAAATTTAAAGGTGTCATCAACAAAAAAGGTGCCCTTGCAATATTATTTTTTAACATCATTGGTCAAGGATCACAACAATTGACATTTATTATGGGAGTATTCAGATATAATAAGACCAGATTGATAATCATGACTGCAGCCGGACACATTATTAGATTTTGTGCCTTGATATTGATATCCAAACTATTCTAATGGATATGAAAATCGATTATGGATGAAAACAATTATATACGACAAAGAAAGAAATAAGAAAAATGATAAGACAAATAACAGAAGTGGAATACAATCTTTCAGAGCAATTCAGTCTGAAAAAACTCACAGGCAAGCGTGTCTTGGCCAAAAGTGGTGAAATAATCGGCCATGTGAATGATGTTATCATAAAAGATTACAAAATAATAGGAATCCTAGTTGGAAGAAAACTTAAGGATGATATGTTCATAGACCGAAAATTTTTTGACAGTTTTAGGGAAAACGCAGTACTCCTTTCGATCAATCCAGTTGTATGTATTGAAGGGTTGAAAGTCTTTGACCATAATGGTCGAAAGATAGGTACAGTTACAACCATTATCAGAGATTCTCCTAAAAATGAATTTGATGAATTTATAGTCAATCAGGGGCCACTCAAAAAAGACTTGACATTCAAAAAGGACGATATCGAATCGATAAGTGAAAATATGATCTTAAAGATTGAGGTATCAAATTCAGATAACTAATATTTTGTTGTGCAACTGATTAATAATAGGTCAAAATGGCTGCGAATCATAAAATTAAGGACATCATAGACAATAAGGATCTTATAACATCTGATGATATTCTTGGCAAGGACGTGATTGACAGCAAAGGAAACAATGTTGGAATGGTCACTCAGATGCACATAGATAAGACAACCAAGAGCATAATAGGGATATCAATAGATTCAGGCTTCATGAAACCTTTTGTATATATCGGAATCGACCATATAATCAATTTTGGGATTGACTCTGTCTATATCCAGCGCACTCCAAGCTCCAAATATCTGGGCCTCACTGTCTTTGATAAGTTTGGAGAACCAATTGGAAATGTGATCCATGTTAATTACGACGATGAGCGGGATACGCTTGTCAGTCTGACAATCCGTGCAGGAATCAAAAAGCTTGAGATACCACATACTAATGTTAAGACAATCGCAAGAAATGTAATTCTGAATGTTGAAAGACAAGAAATTATGGATTCTTAACATAATCCAAATTGTAAATTAATTATGAGACTAAGTCTAATTTATCGCCAGTTAACATCAATATCATCGGTTCTCTCGTAAGGTCTAATTGAAGTGTCCTCAATATTCATTTTATTACCTGCTTTTGCCACAATATATCCCAACCATGCAATCATCCCACCATTATCAAGCAAGAATTCACTCGGAGGTATAAAACACGTGCCTTCCCTCTGCTTGCACATCTTATGTGCCATCTCCTGGAAACGCTTATTACATGCCACCCCCCCTCCGAGGAGGAGTTTACTCTTATTGCAGTGCGCCATAGCTCTCTCAGCTACTTCAAGCATCATTGCAAATACAGTCTCCTGTATCGAATAAGCCAAATCCTCTTTTGAATGCTTCTGCAGCTTACTCTTGACATTAGTAAAAATACCACCAAATGACACATCCATACCCTTGACAACATAAGGCAACTCAATATAATTTTTGGATTTGAGACTCAACTCGTAAATCTTAGGACCGCCAGGAAAACCCAATCCCATTTCCCTCGCAACAGAATCAAGGAAATTTCCTATCCCAATATCAAGGGTCTCTCCAAATACCCTGTATCTCCCGCCCTCAAATGCGATAACCTGCGTATTTGCCCCACTACAATACAATAGTACAGGATCTTTTGCATCAGTACAAAGATTACCTACCTCAAGATGGGCAACGCAGTGATTTACTCCAATAATTGGAATACCGTAAGTAATGCTCAAAGTTCGTGCAGCAACAGCGCCTACTTCCAGAGTATTGCCAATACCAGGTCCCTGGGAGAATGCTATCAGATCAATATCTTTCATTGAAATGCCAGCCTTCTTTAGACCATCATTTAGGACTTGCTTGCAAGCATTAACATGATGATCCGCTGCGGCACTAGGAATAATGCCACCCGACTCAGTAGTATAAGCATCTTTAACATTAGCAAGAACATTTCGATCCTCAATTATGCCAACACCAAAAGTATGTGCTGTACTCTCTATACCTAGTACTATCATATAGGATAGGATATCTGCTTAGATTAAAATAACTTTTGGGAAATTGTCTATGAGACCAGATAACCAGTTTAAGAAGAACATATAATCTCGCTTCAAATACAAGAGCAAAGTTTAATAAACACACACAATAACAACAAATTCATGAAAAAACTTCTCTTATTCGATCTTGATGGAGTTCTTCTTGATTCAAGCAAAGCCATCGTAAAGCGATTTAATGAAGCAATGACAGAATTTGGTTATGATGAATGGGAACCACAATCCATACGTAATACTATCGGCAGACCACTTGTGGAAGTATGGAAAGATATGGATCCCGATATTTCAGAGGAAAAAATTAATCAGATGCTGGGATTCTTTAGGAATGATTACCTTAAGCTGCTCATGAAAAACACTGAAGTGTATCCAGGGGTAATAAAGACGCTTCATCACCTCAACCAGGACCATATTATGGCAATTGTGACCAACAAACGCACAATAGAGACTATACCTCTCATAAAAGCTATTGGCATTTATGAATTCTTTACGAAAGTATATGGTGCAGACATAGTTAGTGACCCAAAGCCACATCCTGAAATGCTGCAATTAGCCCTTAAAGAACTCAAGATCGAAAAAGAAGATGCAATAATGATAGGCGACTCAGTCTCTGACATTAAAGCAGCACATTCAGCTGGAATTGAATGCGCAGTCGTTGAAAGTGGATTTGGTCTTATTGGAGATATGCTTGAGTATGAGCCAGAATATATATTAAACACTGTTGAAGACCTCAAGGACCTTTTTTATCATGACTGAAGATGATCGATATATTCATCGTCACCAGGAGAAGGGAGTGGATTGAATATATTATTCTCAGAAAAAATCATCTTACATCCACAGCAGTAATAATGAATCTCATTATTCCCCTTAAGATCACCTGAACAAACAGGACATGAACCGCGCAAAATATGCACATTTGTCATAATCAAATTTGGATGTTTGTCGTATATAAATTGAATGTAACCAAAAGAACCAAAATATCATATTACTCCCAGGCTATTTTTTGAAAATTTCACAGGAATTATTCAGAACAAGTATGTTCTGGATATTCAGGAATGTACATTTCTGAACATTTTATACATTTCTGAACATTTTAGGTGGGTTTAATACCCCGCCCTTTAGGGTGAAATTTTCAATACAAAGAAATGCATATGCCTTTCTTGTACAAAAAATGTACCCTTTTTTCATACCAAAAATGGCCTATCACTGTGAGCCCGTCAATACGGAGAAAAGCAAAGCTTTTCTTGTACACAAAAATACTTTACATTTTCATTGTACCACATGTTATAGGTTGGGGCGAACGGCAATTTTTGTTATCATCTGAAGTATATAATTATCACATATTCAGCAAACCTTTTATATCATATAAGCATCAATTCTTAAATGAATTATTCGAAATTTGCAGCCTTGCTCAACGACCTGGAGAATTCGTCAAAACGCATTGAAAAGACTGCCAGAATATCCCACTTTCTGAGAAAGGAACCCGCAGACATTGCAGAAATTATCCTCTTAATGCTGGGGAGAGTATATCCTGTTTGGCATGAGCAAAAGATGGGTGTTTCAACCAGTACTATGATCAAGGCAATGTCATCTTCATATGGTAAATCAGTAAATACTATTGTGGCTCTAGCCACAAAACAAGGTGACTTGGGACTTACAGCTCAATCCCTGGCCAAGACAAAAACACAGAGTACACTTTTTGACGAAAAACTATCAATAAAAAAAGTATTTGATACGCTTAAGAAAATACCATGCTTGGAAGGAAAGGGAACAGTTAACAGTAAAACAAAGCTCATAGCAAGCCTACTGGCTCATGCAGATCCCATCGAATCAAAATATCTCGTCAGGATAGTCTTGGAAGACCTTCGGATTGGGGTTGGAATTGGGGTCATACGTGATGCAATCGCATGGGCGTTCTTGCCAAAAGTAATTGGGATTGTCGAAGACAGCACTGACCTTGAAAATAAATCTGACCCAAAAAGTGGATCAGACAATAGCAACAAATCAGACAATGATGCCAAACCCAGTCATGACAAGAGACCAGACTCTGACAGCGAAGCAACTGTCTTTGATGATTTTGATGAAAACAACCCAGATCATATCCAAAAGGTTGCAGAATCAAAAGTGATAACATCATACGAGGACTCAATCTCAAGAAAGATATACAATCACATAATAGATACTGTCCGCTCGGCATTTGATAAGACTAATGATCTTTCAAAAGTTGCAGTTATTGCAAGTTCAAAAGGACTTAACGGTTTGTTAGATCTTAATATTGAAATCTTCAAACCAATAAATGTTATGCTCTATCCTAAGACCGGAAGCCTCGAAGACGGATTCAAGACAGTCGGAACGCCTGCAGCTATAGAGTATAAATATGATGGATTTCGGATGCAGATACACAAAAACAATGATGAAATTCAGCTATACACACGTCGTTTGGAGAATGTGACCAGTCAGTTTCCTGAAATTGTTGGATATGTGAAAAAATACATCAAAGCCAAAACAGCCATCCTCGACAGCGAGATTGTTGGAATAGATCATGACACAAACAAGACCCTGCCTTTCCAGAAGATCAGCATGAGGATCAGGCGAAAATATAATATTAGGGAGCTTGTGGAAACAGTTCCAGTAATGTGTAATGTATTTGATTTGCTTTTCATTGACGGTGAAGAACTCATAACAAAACCCTTCAGATATAGACGAGAAAAGATTATTAGCATGATCTCAGAGAATGTCTATATCCGCCCTGCAAAACAATTGATTACAGAAGATATGAACGAAGCGAATCTATTCTATCAGGAATCCCTTAACCTTGGTAATGAAGGTATAATGATGAAATCACTCAACGGCCCCTACAAACCAGGATCAAGAGTGGGATATGGAGTCAAGATCAAACCTGTAATGGACGCACTTGACCTAGTCATAACAGGAGCTGAGTGGGGAGAAGGAAAACGAGCAGGTTGGCTAACAAGTTTTCATCTATCGTGTATAGATGATGACGGAAACCTCATGTCCATTGGCAAAGTTGGGACTGGAATCAAAGAACTTGAGGGAGATGAAGTGAGCTTTAACCATCTTACAGAACTCCTAAGACCTTTGATAATAAATGAAAAAGGTAAAATTGTCCAACTCAAGCCCCAGATAGTCATCGAAGTGCTCTATGAAGAAATTCAGAAGAGCGAAAGTTACAACAGCGGATACGCACTTAGGTTTCCAAGGTTTGTGCGAATACGTGAAGACAAGCCAGTATCAGAATGCAGTACCATAACAATCATCGATAATCTTTACACAGAACAGAGACAGAGGAATTTATGAATATCTAAAGAAAGTCATAAAAATTGGTCAGTATTCCTGCCTAGCGCTGTTCAATATTTTGATCTTCAATAATTTTCAAAACCTGCCTAGCACTATTTTCCCAATTGAATTCTTTGCTCCAGTCAATAGCATCCTTAGACATCTTCCTCAGTTTATTTTCATCCTTCAGTAAACCGATAATACCAATCGCAAATTCATCCACTGAATTTGCAATAAGCCCTGTCTTGCCATCCTTGATACTCTCCCTGAATGCTGGTAGATCCAATACAACAGCAGGCAGTCCGCAGGCATTTGCTTCTAAGATTACCAAACCCCAACCCTCGCGCCCTGATGCACTCACAAAAATATGACCTCTCTGAAGTATCCTTACCTTTTCATCATCAGACAGAAAACCATGGAATGTTACTTTTTTCTCTAGCCTATATCTTTTAACTTGGCTCATGTAAGGATTCTTACCACCAACATAATCAAATGCACCAATTAAATCAAGATGGACATTTGGTACTTCTGATTCGATTTTTTCAAACGCATCCAGTAGTATATCTATTCTCTTGTACTTTTTTATACCGCCCACATACACAAGATGAAATTTCTTACTTTTTAAGGTATTTCCAGGCTTATATATTTCATGGTTGAGTCCATTATGGACAATTGATATCTTCTTTGGATTGTAACCAGAGACAATCATATCTTTTTTAGTGGCTTCAGAAACTGCCACAAATTGCTCATTCCAGTACAGCTTGGGAGCAAGAGTGTTCTCGATGAAATAGCAGATATTGGAGAGTGGAAAGCCAGCCTCAACAAAATACATATCTTTTATCAGATGATGAGTAATAACAACTTTTGGCTTCCAGCAAAAAAACGGAGTAAAATATGGTAGACCTATATTATTCTCAATTAGCACATCTATCTTATCTCTTAAATGTGAGAGATAATACAATGGCGCCATCAGATAAGTACTATAATCTCCCCCGACTCTTATGATATTTATCCCATCAATCTTTTCCTTTCTCTTGCATCCCTTAAATCTCTGTGTCAGCCAGATTACCTCATGACCCCACTTTATGAAATATTTTGCTTCCTCATAAGCAACCAGCTCCATCCCTCCTGCCTTTGGATGCATTATATCTCTCCATCCTATAATTAGAATCCTCATAATTAAACACACACCAATGGGATTTAATAAATTTTTGGATGATAGATATGAATGTATAGTACCGAAATTACGTAACATATACCTATATTCTAAAGAACAACAATTTCTCAATCTTCTATATAAAGAAAAACGATTAATTAGCAATCATAGTTTTTTGCCAAAAATGTTACTTAATATTGTGGCACTTGCTT
>JAIPIC010000056.1 GCA_021734865.1 Candidatus Woesearchaeota archaeon
CTCGTCTTAAATTTACTTCATATATGCTTTTGATCCACTTATGTAAGGAATCAGCATTTCTAGAGAAAGTCTCTACATAACTATTTGATTTGGCAACTTTTGCCAAATAATGATCTACAAGCACATAAGATAACGTGATTCTACTGTCAAGAGAATCAAAAACTTTTTTTAGGAAAGTGATTATTTGTTTCATGGTGTTTTATAGCAAAAACAACCATGATGTACTCCTATGTGCTTTTTTCTGAGCACTTAGGAGTAATCATTTTCCTAGCGGAGATACTGCCATTGAATCTTATTAACTTTGAAATTAACTGAAGTTACTTACTCTGTTTTGATTGTGGAAAAAGGAAATCAATAAACTTCTTGGGCACAAGAGATGGTTCATGGTCCTTTATAGAAAATCTCGCTTTTGCTTCAAGGATAAAATATTTGTCAGAGTTGATATTTGGCATTCTGATATCAAATGCTACAATAGGCATCATCAACTTGGCAGCTGCATCACAAAGGCCATCTTTGATTTTTTTGTCGATTTTATCTGTAATATTTCTCAAGATAGCACCTTTATTGATATTCAAGTGCTCCCTGACTTTGATGCTCTTGTTCTGAGGCAGGACTGTACTCCAGTTATAACCTTTCTTTTCTATTGTTGCCTTGGTGTCATTATCAAAAGGTATACCACAATCATACATAGCAGCAGAGCATCTTCTTCTATTAAGCTTTTCAACCAGTTTTTTGATGTTGTTTTTACCATCGCCTGTTATCATGGGATTTTCAATCTTGGCTGCAGACACAACTTCATGAGCTATAATGATTACTCTAACATTAACCCCTTTGATAAATCTTTGAAGTATAACTTTTGAAGATATCCTCTGTGCCTTTCTTATAGCACTCATCAGTTCCTTGTCTTCCCTGACCCTGAGAGTCACACCTTTACCCTTTTCACCGAAAGATGGTTTGACGATGACCGTCTTGTGCCTTCTCAGAAAGTCCTTACTCAAAGTAGACGATCTATGTACAATTTCATCAGGTAAAGGATAATCATGGCTCTTGAGGAAATTGATGAATGCTGCTTTGTCATTACATATACTAAGCGAAATTGCAGATATCATATCCGTCAGCGTACCCTGACAGACGATTTCTTTGGCTCCCAGAGAGAGCCGGTAGTAACCTTCTTCCTTATCGATAATTTTAACATTAATCCCTCGCCTCTGAGCTTCATTAAATATCAACTGGTACTCTGAATGGAGTAGAGTAAGATTCTTATCCACTGGTTTTGTGAACAGATGTGCGTTCATTTTGTTCTTTTTTTTGACAGCAAAAGATTTAATCTTTTCAAATCCCAATTTTGTGTACAGAGAAATTGCACTTTTGTTATCATGCATTACAGATAGATCCATAAATTCCCGACCAATCTTCTGGAAATAACTGATCAGATAATTTACAATATCCATACCCACTCCAGGTATTGTTGCCTGTGGGTCCACTGCAAGGCTCCATAAACTGGCACCATCCCATCCTGTTACATACTTATGGTCAAGCCCCATAACCCCACCGACAATCTGATCCTGGTGATAAGCTACAAGGAATATTATCTTCCTAGATGCTTTATTTTTTAGAACAAAATTCTTATCAATCCGTGCCATACCTCTAGACTGATATATCTTATTAAGTTCAGTTATCTCTTTTTTAGTCTTGATCCTACTGATTCTCGTATTGATATTTTTTGGGACATATGAGTTAAGTTTCAGCCGATAGATGTCAGATGGGTCGATAAAGATCTCATTGGGGTGCTGAGAGACAATTACGTGTGGGTTCTCTGCATATACCACAATATCACGTTTCCCTGGTTCTTCCCTGAGGAGCTCTCCTGAAAGGGTTTTTGCAGAATTAAAGGTGTTGGCAAAAATAAGGCGTCCGCATCCAATTTCAAATATTACATTTTTCATAACTTTAGACCAAAAGATGCATCATTTAAATTTTTTACGTGATACAGTAGTGTATATCGTACATATTAAATATGATTTTGATTTTTGTTAGGATATGATCTCAACAATTATTTTTGACTATGGCGGTGTTATAGGCTCCGATGCAGATACTATACTAAATGTTCTTCTGAAAAAGCACGGTTTTAGTGAAGGAGAAGCTACAGGGTTCTGGAAAAAACACTGGCACATGATGAAGCTTGGCCATAAGTCTGTGGATGAACTATGGGCAGATGTTGGTCAATCTCTGGCTTTAGAATACGAAAGCATGATCACATGTAATCAGGAAGTCCTCAAAATTTGCAGGCAGCTTAAAGATCAGGGATACTCTATGGGGGTGCTTGCCAATGAGATCAAGGAATGGATGGAAGTAAAACGGAGGAAAGCACATCTTGATGAGATATTTGATATAGTGTATTCATCAGCAGATATCCACGTATCAAAACCCCAAAGGCAGGCATATGAGATTATCCTCAACGATCTCAATGCTGCCCCGGAGGATACGTTATTCATTGACAATATGCAAAGAAATCTGGATGCTGCAGATAAACTTGGGATTCATACCTTATTATTTACAGATGCTGAAAAATTAAGGAAGGATTTATGTGTTATTCTTGACATTGAATAAGCTAAGATACTTTCCATAACCTTCTTTTTCGAGTTTTTCCTTAGGGATAAATCTAAGTGCTGCAGAATTCATGCAGAACCTCTCTCCTTTGGAGGCTGGACCATCACTAAATACATGACCTAAATGTGAATCTCCAATTAGACTCCTCACCTCAGTTCGTTTCATCCCAATCCCATAATCATCCTTCAAGATCACTGAGCCATTATCAATTGGCTTTGTAAAACTTGGCCACCCAGTTCCAGACTTGTATTGATCATTAGAACTAAACAATGGCTCTCCGCTTACGATATCAACATATATACCTTCTCGTGTATTGTTCCAATATTCATTGTCAAATGCTTTTTCAGTGCCCTCTTCCTGAGTAACTCTATACTGTAAGGGTGTAAGTTTTTTTAACAACTCTTCCTTCTCTGGCGTATCCCACACATTAGTAAGTGTAGATTCCCTTCCAGAACCTTTCTTATAAGCCTGATAACTAAAAATGCGTTTCTTATAATAATCTTGGTGGTACTCTTCTGCCATGTAGAATTTATCATATTTAATGATCTCAGTTGCAATTGTCTCATTGAACGACATCTGTACAGCTTGCAAAGACGCTTCAGCACTAGTTTTCTGACTATCATCATGATAGAAAATAGCTGTCCTATATTGAGGTCCCCTATCAGTGAACTGACCACCATTATCAGTTGGGTCAATCTGTCTCCAAAAAAACTGTAACAATTCCTCATATGAAATAACTGACGGATCGTATTTTATCTGAATAACCTCAAAATGGCCCGTTTTTCCTTCAGAGACCTCATAGTAGGTGGGCTGTGAAACATTACCTCCAGTATAGCCTGATGTAACTTCAATTACACCTGGCAGTGCCTCAAAAGCGGCTTCCATGCACCAGAAACATCCACCACCAAAAGTAGCATATCTACCTCCAAAGTCTTCCATATTATCACATCCAGTCAGAACGACCATCATGCCTAAAAGCAAAATGCCCAACACATGTAAATACATCTATACACCTATCTTCATCCTTACAACCTCAAGAATGCTCGGTGTTTCGTCTGGCGGACATGTTACACTTTTTATTTTTCCATCAGTCCCGTGAACCAGCATACATACTTTGTCCTTAACAGCAACGTCATAAGCATGTGCCATGGCCTTTCCTTTAGTTTCATATAACCCTGACAAGCCTTTCTTTGCTGTTACGACTCCCCACATACCTGATTTGGGAACCACGTGCTGGCTTTTGACACCTGGATCGCATTCAAATTTATCAAAAAACCCTTGCTTGTCGTGCAGCACCATACAGACATTATGCTTTTCTGCCATATTTGCAGCATACTCCATGGCCTCTTCCTTTGAAGGCAGAATCCTAGACACCCTCTTGCCACCTGCTGTACGAACAGCCCAACCGTTTTCTCTGGGTACTACGTGCTTGTTTGTTTTTTCCATATTCCCACCTCAAGTTAATTTAAGGTTAGGACTCTATTAAAAAGTATGTTTTAATATTCATTCAGAATAATTCATGCAAATACATACTGTGCGGAAATACAAATATATGCACAAACAACCAAATCCCTGAAAATATTCGGGCAGGAATCACTAATTTAGGATATCTGCAGGCAAGCCAATATCCAATAATCAGCATCAATGGATCTGCAATAAATCTGTTTGGCCAGAATTCAACCCCCTGGAACCAATATTCCACAGCTTTTCCAGCAATGCCTTCTTCAAGATAGTGCTCGAGTGTCTCCCACATATAAGCAAGAAACATAATACCTAGAAAATCAATTCTGATCTTTGTGGATTTTGTAAAATTAATTGAGGGGTAGTATTTCTTAAGGTGCCTTCTATTATCCTTCTTGACCAGTGATCCAATCGACAAACCAGAGAGCAGATGCTCAATAGACCATACATCAAAGATCGCAACAGTTTTCAATCCCCATAGCCATTCCAACATATTGTCAATAAATTTTTATACATTATAAAAAGTTAATGATGTATATGGACCTACGTAAACCAATGACACAATCCGAAATAAAGCTATTTAAACAGCGGATTATACGTGAATATAAGGAAAAACACATGGTTCAACCAAAGAAAAAACCATGGGAAATAGCAGTTGAAAGGCTACGCACCATAGCTCCATTTAATCTGATTGTCGGTCTGATAACATTGGCCATTGTAGGAATATTCCTTGGATGGGATAAAGTTATATATATGATCCTGTCTGGGATCGTATGGGTTACAATCATATCGACTGTAATAGCTGCTCTTTTCAAGGCAAAATGATATCAATAAGATCATTTTCCAAAAGCTACGAGGATCACACTGCTGTAGATAATCTCAACCTTGAGATTCCAGAACACAAAATAACTGGAATAGTTGGGCCAAATGGGGCAGGAAAAAGTACAACCCTTAAATCTATTGTTGGACTGATAAAACCAACTCAAGGAGACATTCTGATTAATAATATATCAATTCAAAAACAACCCTTAAGAGTCAAAAGAATTATTGGGTACATGCCAGAAGAATCAGCAGTCTATGAAAATATGAAAGTTGATGATTACCTGCTTTTCTTTGCTTCTCTATATAACGTACCAAAAGAAACTGCACAGAAGAAGATTACCCGTTTAAAATCACAGCTTGATCTTAAAGACCAACTGATAGCACATCTTTCAAAAGGCATGAAGAGAAAACTGCTGATCATCAGGTCCCTCATTAATGATCCAGACGTATTGGTCTACGATGAACCAATCTCAGGAATTGATCCAATTACAACCAATTTTCTTTTACAATTCATAAAAAAACTCGGCAAAACAGTCATCATTTCTGCTCATGATTTAAATAGGATAGAAGAGATCTGTGATTATATCGTGATTCTGCATAAGGGCAAGGTCTTATCCAACGACACAGTACAGAAGACAATGGAAAAATTTGGACATACTGAATACATTGTCAAGTATGCCAAAGGAACAAAAACATTCACAGACAAACAGAAATTCTTTGAATTCATCCAATCACACAAGATTTTGGACATAATCGAGAATAAACCATCCCTACAGCAGGTCTTTTTGGAGCGGTTTAAGAATGAACATAATTAAAATTGCCAGAAAAGAGTTCTCAAATTCATCTGTTGACAAAAGAACAGTTCTTATTGCGATTATACTGGTTATAAGCATACTTTTCTTTGTGCCTAAAGACTTTAACACAAAACTCTATAAAGTTGGGACAAACGACGATACACTCCTTCAGATATTGTCTAACTCAAAAGCCATTCCTGTAGACTTAACAACTGATTTTTCATTTAATTCATCAGATATAAGATCAGACGAACCATTACAGCTCGATTTGCACTCAGATACTATTCTTATAGAATCAAAAATAAATAATCCTGATTACAGTTACATAGATGCTTACATTATTAATAATGGGACTAGCCTTAACCTTATATATGGCAGATCAACCAGATCAAAAGCAGCAGCCAAGGCTGTAATTGATATTCTTGTTGCATATAATGAAGCGCTGTACGCACACGATTTCATATACAACAAAACAGCGTTCAATGAACTATATCCTGTCTGGATTGAAATTGAAGATTATGACTTTCGCTATAATCTCTCAGACCAAAGACCACCTCCTAAGGAGGAGAGAATGCTATCCCTTTCTCGAAACTTTAATCAGCCTGCTGCAGGAATCGCTGACTTCACCCTGACTAGCGATGAGCCCACAACACCTGCTAAGATGTCAATAGCGATACCATTTAAATCACTAATATTTAGCCTTATTATACTTACTCCGTTAATATTCATATCTACCTCTTATGTGGGTTCTGTCATTAACGAGAAAATCAATAAGAAAGGATCCCTTCTGCTAACAGCACCTTTAAGATTATATGAAATAATTATCGGAAAGACATTACCATACATTACAACCTGCTGTGTAATTTCATTGTCAGTTATGGCTTATCTTGAACCAAACCAAGTATTAAAAATAATTCCTGCATTAATGGTCATTATACTTGCGTACTTCTCTCTGAGTTTTTCACTTGCAATAGCTGCTCGGAGCTATAAAGAGATGTCATTCTTCAAAACCTCATTTGGTTCACTGCTGATTGCATACCTCCTCATCCCGACTCTTTTTATCTCAATAACACAGTTTGCTTATATGTCTCCTCTAACCACAATCACCCAGATTATGACAGGAGCAAACGTATCTCTGCAACAGTATATCTTCTCAATTCTACCTTTAACTGTTTTCTCAATAATATTATATTACGTTTTCTCAAATCTATTCAATGACGAACAGTTTGCCAATCAGTCATTGATAAATAAAATAATAAATGCAGTAAGAATACATAAACCATATCAATTATTCTTATACAGTATTGCAGTCTACCCCATTGCAGTCTTAGCTGAATCTGTATTCCTTCTTTTAGTTGTCTTCCCTTCCAAGACAATTCCAATTCTGCTGCTCATTATCGTAGCTGCAGTTGTTGAAGAAATCTTGAAAAATACAGGAGTTAGAATACTGATGAATAACAGAAAAATGCACCCCATAGCAGCTGGCCTCCTCGCTGGGTTGGGCTTTGCCCTCGCAGAAAAGATAATATTGCTCTTTTCAATAAAAGAATTAGTTCAATATTACTCATATTTCATAATTCCCACATTTATCATACCCTTCATTATCCATTCATTAACCTGCATTTCATATGCATATACAAAAAGATACTGGATACCTGTTTTATTGCACATAGCTTATAACATTACTGTATTCATGCTGCTGACACAATGAAAATAATCAAAAAAGAACTCATGGACATATTGCAAGAGAAATCATTTGTATCAACTCTGTTCATGCAATTATTTTTGATAGCATTCTACACATTTGCAATAATGGGAATCCTAGCAGTTTTCTCACCAACAGGACACTCAATCAGCCTCCAAGTAATATCAAATCAGGATCTAACTGACTTAAAAGAAATCCTCAGTGAAAACAGCAGGATAAGACCTTACTATACTACCACTGAAGACATGGCTTTTGATAATCATGATGCTGTATTGTATATTGAGAAAGGATCAACTACAGAAATGAAACTCCACGTCCTGTCCCCCAGATCAACTTACATCACTTCAGAGATCAAGAAGAGTCTTCAACAATATGAAAGTCTCCTCAGAAAAAAAAGTGGACTTCCTGCCCTTGAAATAAATACAATACTCAGAGAAAATGACATCAACAGATTGGCTTCAGTAAGCATAACTTATGAGTTCACATATTTAGTGATCATACCCTTATTGATATTCCTTCCAATATACCTTTCAGGTGTACTCTTTATAGACCTTCTGACAGAAGAACAGAAACGTAAGACATTGGACATATTAAGGACCGCGCCGGTCTCATATCTAAGCATAATTACCCAGAAAGTTACAGCCGCCCTAATAATCTCCTTTCTCCAGATACTTGCTTGGGTTTTACTTGTAACCACAAGAGGCATACATATTTCCAATATACCATTATTACTCCTTTTTGCGTTTATTTTTAACATACTCCTAGTCCTTCTTGCCGCGCTTATAACTGTCATATTCAAAGACAGAGTTAACAGTCACATTTTATATACAATCATATATGTGATAATCGTCCTGACAAAAGACCTTCCAATCAATCCCCTAAGCATAATAACAAAGCTAGCAATGGGGTAACATTTAAATACTCACAATTGATTCCTTAAATTCCTCGTTTGGATGACATTTCTTATGTGGGGATGCCGGAGCGGCCAAACGGGACAGGCTTAGGATAAGTTCAGGTATTATAATCATCCTGGTTATAAGATACCTGTTGGCTTAGTGCCTACGGGGGTTCGAATCCTCCTCCCCACATACTACTCCGGGGTACTAAAACCTCGGACATTTTTTTTTCTGGTGTATAATGAGAATAAAGGTTAAGAATCGTCCTTATTCAATCATTTTTACCGTATTTTCCAGAAGATATTTATGTATCAAACACAAAAAAATTTTTTATGTTATTTATTTAATGTGAATATCATGGAAGATAAAGCCTACTTATCCCCTTTGCTAACTGAACCTTCTACAATAAAATCTGAGCAAGGTAAAAGAAAGAAAAATTTCATTACGGAACAATTCATAAGTTGAGGAATACTCCGATCAGGGATGGGAAATCGACAGAGAATTAAAAACTACAAAAGACAATATGAGTCAAATTTGTTTCCAACAACGATTTTATTGCGGAAGGATATTCCTACGTTAATTGAAGAACATAGTAAATAGACTCTATTCCCGCTGATTTTAGGGAGTGAATTATCTGTTTAGCACCCATAAAACTGTATTTTTTGTGAGTGAAATTGGGTGGGAGGAAAATGGTGGGTATTATTCATACCTGCAATTACCATTTATGCCCCTTTTACAAAAACTGAATGTTTCGTCCCTTTGACATAACTCATCCGTAAGGAGATTATTAATGTTGCTTAATTCAGACAAATGTTCATTTAACTTCTTATTCTGTTCTGCTAACTCTTTTATCAATTTGTAATTATATGAACTAAATGCATAAGTCCCAATCCTTCCGTCTTGCACAATTTCCTTTGGTGCTTCATCAATCATAAGTCCAAAGTGAGTAATATTATCAAATTTGGAATCGTTTAATTTCATATTATAAGTATATACATTCGCGAATGGTCTATCAAGTAAATTTGTTGTGAATTCCACTATGTTAGTCTTCCTAAACCTATCGCTTCTGACAAACCATTCATCTGCTACAGTTGTGCCACCTGTTTTTATAGTCAATGTTGCATTTGGATAATATGTACCAATTCCGATATTACCGTTGGATTTAATTGTCATTTTAGGAGTTAATAGTATGTCCGTTGTAGATGATCTGGTCAAAAAAAGCAAATCACCAACACCATAATTTGCCCCATTGGTATAACTTGCTTTAATACCAACAAACCTGTCTGCACCCGCCCCAAAGAGGAGCATGCCTCCACTATAACTAGCTCCTTGTGAGTCTTGAATATTAAGAGTATTATTATATCCAATTGATGTATTGAAACTTGTACTTGCATAACCTTTCCCGTATATTTTTGTTTTATAGAACGGTGTTGTTGTTCCAATACCTATTTGATTATAGATAGAATCAACATATAAAGTACCTGAATCCACATCAAGATTGCCAGGGACATTTAGATTCCCATCTTCACAAATTGTGTCAGCAATAACAAATACTGCCATCATTAGAATAAGTCCAAATAATATTGTTTTTTTCATAACAATTCCCTCCCATACTTTTTACTTACAAATAAAAATGATTAGTCATATCCATAACTGATCTCATTTTTCCTAAGAATTAAGAGTTCTGACTCCAGAGATTCAATTCTTTGCATAAGTTGCCCATTTATTTCTATCAATTGCTGAATGGCACGTTTATTTATCGCAACTTCTTTATTCAATATACGACCATAGACAATAGAACCATTTTTTGTATCCTTACATTCAGCGTGCTCAGTTAAATTAAGTTCATCACAGGATATAGGATAATTGTAAGTGACGATCATCTCTTCTGTTAGTGATTCGTGATCAACTGGTTTCCATGCATTATCTGAATCTCTTGTTTTTGATTCTTTTATTATTTTAATAGCATCCCCTGTGAAATCCTCAGAGTATTCAATAAATGAATCTGCGCGAACGCTTCCGGCAACATCTAGTTTTTCTTGAGGAGTTGTATCTCCTATACCTACATTACCATCTGCCTGAATAGTCATCTTGGAATCTGCAATATTTGCATCATATTCTTTACTATTAGCAGCTGTATTATCAAGTGCAAAATGTAATTTAGCCCTACTCCAACTATTGATACCTTCAGCTATTATTGCAGTTTTCAGTCCATTATTTCTGTTACCTTGATGTGGAGTTCCTAAGAACAATGTTGTCTTATAACTTTCATCACCATTAACTAAAGAAACATTTAAGTCTTGAGAATTTGGTGATTCAATCGTTAATTTCTCAGATGGACTTGTTGTGCCAAAACCAACATTCCCACCATCGGCAATTACAAAGTGTGTTGATGCATCATCATAATCATATATTGAAAAACCATTAACATCAGCTCCTAAAGCATATGGTGTGTTTGCACTTGTATTCATGTAAATATATGCATTAGATCCTTTTAATCCAAGAAGGACATCTGTACTTGCTTGAAGTGGATCTTCTGTTAATCCTCCAGAGGTCACTAACACATTATTTGAATCAGCTGTATTGTACACATGAAGTTTGCCTTCAGGTGTTCCTGTGCCAACTCCCACATCACCGGAAGAAGTAATCCTAACTCTTTCTGTTGGTAAGTATCTATTATCAGTAGACTCACCAACTCCGATAGACAAATATTCAGTTCCCCATACACCACCATCAAAACCAGCAGTTATTGAAGCTGTTCTCCTGACACCTTTATCTACATGATTATCAAATGTCGAATAGAAATCAACAGTAGCATTCTGATCATTTGCTCCACCATGGGCTTTTGTGGATATTATTCCATTTGGTGAATCTCTCTCTATTATATTTCCGTCATAAACAACAAAGTTACCATCAGTATATATTAAATCCGCATGTACCACAGATATAATAAGCAATGTAATTAATAATCCAATTGTTATTGTTCTTTTCATTTTTTATTGCCTCAAATCTTTAGTCAACCATCACAGTTTCGAGCTCGTTACTATTACATATCTTATTTATTATTTGATGAAGTATGAATATATAGTTAATCCTATCAATATAATAGTTCCCAGTATTATATTTATGAATATGAATATCAAAATTTTTCTTAGTTTTGTCTTCATATTGGAAAACTCTTCTGTCCCAGTTGAATCATTCAGACAGATATGATTAATAACCTTAAGTACGTTCAACATCCCAGTTGATTTAAAGCAAAACTTTGAATACAATTCTTTGTTGCCTTTTCTTACAGCTCTGACATATCTAATGACAAAATACCAAAATACAATAAATCCCACTGCACTTAATAGATACAAACCCATTCCTATTATTGTTAGATTTATTATTATTGCATCATTATTCATCCTTGTTTCCTCCAGCTAAGCTATTAAAATAATTCTTAGAAGAAGTATACCTGTTAGAAAAATCTGTTGATTGAATTGCATTGCTTGCTTGACTAAACGCCTCTGTGTTACAAGTAAGTTCCCTTTCAGGCCCTACAAATTGCAGTACACCTGTTTTCACTACATATCCATGTACGTCAAATCCTATCACTTCACCAAATGCACCAATATTTAGAGAGTAAGACGATTTCAATCGTTCTACCTCTTTATCACCATTATATATATTGGCTGACGAGCCTATAGGAAGGTTCCATTCAACACCACCAACAGGGATGTTGCCACCAGTGGTTACCGTAGTTCCCTTCAAATCTGAGATATAATCATTGTCAGAATAGGTAAACTCAATTCCACCTCCTAAAGTGGCTCCACCTGCACCACCATAAGCATAACCACCAGCCTGATTTGGTATTAGTCCACCTTCATTATTGCCAATAACAAAACCGATACCAACTTGACCTCCAGCTCCCGCAGTACCACTAACACCAATTTGCATAGTCCATAATCCATTTGGATCATTATACTTATATGGATTATTCATCACGTATGTAAAAGAATTTAAAGCTTGTGGATTGAACACTTGCTCATTATACTTTTTTAAATATTCTAAATCATAACTCAGGGGATCAGGTTGAGTAAACTTCCTCAATCCATCTGAATCATAGTACCTTGCTTCGTAATAGTTAAGATTTGATGAATCTTTCTCTTTACTTGTGTAAAGGAATTCTTCATTTGTGGTTGAGATGATTCCTCCAAAAGGATAATACTCTATTGTTTCGTCCTCTGTCCCAGCAGAATTAGTTACTAACGATGTGCTTCCCAAATGATCTGGATGCATGTAACAGATTGTTCCAGAGGCATTCTTACCTATTAGATTTGTTCCGAGGTAATAATAGACAGTGTCATAATTTCCAGACGAATTGGTTATTCTGACAAAGTCTTTATCGACGTAATAATGAGTCTGATTACCAGAAGTACCAACAACTATTTTCATAACTCTTTGTCCATCCTGATCGTATTCATACTCTTCAATAACATTTCCTGTCGAGGATTGTTCTCTGACTCTTTCCAATTGATTGAATGCGTTGTATTCGTAGTATTGTGTGTTATCTTGAATCAAATTTCC
>JAIPIC010000057.1 GCA_021734865.1 Candidatus Woesearchaeota archaeon
CAAGGTAGATTAGATGCGTGCGCCGATTTTCGTCGCGCGTATATTTCATAGTTAAAATGGTAGAAAAAACTTACGGAGGGCAGGATTCACCAACTACAACTTGGGCTAAAGCCCAAGGTATCCTAAAAATGTAATGAAACAAACTGAAATGAACATATCCGGCATGCATTGTGCTAGTTGTGTTGCTGTAATTGACCAGGCATTGAACAAGGCAGAAGGAGTGACCAAAGCAAGCGTTAATCTGTCTACTGCCAAAGGGTCTGTTGAATTTGATGAGAAGAAGATTAATGTCGAGGAGATTATCAGAATAATTGAATCAAAAGGTTTTAAAGCAGAAAAACCTGGAGAGGATGTTATTGCAAATGAGGAAAAGCGGCTTGAGAAGAGTTTTCTACTAAGTGCACTATTTGCTTTTCCGATTTTCTTTATCAGTATGGTATTGATGTGGTTCCATATAACTCTACCTTATGAACATTTCATTCTCTGGGCGCTGGCGACCCCTGTCCAGTTCATCGTTGGGTGGCAGTTCTATAAGGGTGCTTATTCTTCTCTTAAGAATGGCTCTGCAAACATGGATACCCTTATTGCAATTGGTACTAGCGCAGCCTATTTTTTCAGCGTATATTCTATACTTCATGCACCCGAACAAGGAGTTTACTTTGAGACATCTGCAATATTGATTACTCTTGTACTGCTAGGAAAATATTTAGAAGCAAAAGCCAAGGGAAAGACTTCTGGAGCTATCAGGAACCTGCTTAATCTGGCACCAAAAACCGCAACAGTCATTGAAGGGAAGGATGAATCAAGAGTCTTGATTGAAGAAATTAAGGTTGGGAACATACTATTGGTCAGACCTGGAGAGAAGATTGCTGTCGATGGAATAATTACCGAAGGCCATACTTCAATCGATGAAAGTATGATAACCGGTGAAAGTATGCCTATCGAAAAAAAGACAGGTGACAATGTAATTGCTGGTACTGTCAATTCTATTGGAAGCATCAGGTTTCGTGCAACCAAAATCGGTGAGGACACAACACTTGCAAAGATAATAAAACTAGTCGAGGAGGCGCAAACAAAAAAAGCTCCTATCCAGAGATTCGCGGACAGGGTCTCCTCTTTTTTTGTGCCGGCAGTGATAATTATTGCCTTGATCACTTTTATTGCTTGGTCACTATTAGAGGGCATCAGATTTGGGTTATTTACTGCAATCTCAGTTCTTGTGATTGCCTGTCCATGTGCGCTTGGACTCGCAACCCCCACAGCAATTATGGTTGGAACGGGAATAGGAGCAAAGAACGGTATTCTCATCAGAGGAGGTGATTCCCTTGAATCCGCACATATGATCAGATCAGTAATATTTGACAAAACAGGGACAATCACAAATGGCAAACCAAAAGTCACAGACATCAAGCATATCGGTAAAAAAACAGTATCTATTCTTGGTGTATCGGCCTCGTTGGAACAGCAATCTGAACATCCCATTGCAAAAGCAATACTAGATGAAGCGGATAGGAAGAATATAAGCAGGACCAAATGCACCAACTTCATGGCGGTTCCCGGTCAGGGAATCAGAGGGACTGTGCGAGGAAAGAATTACAGATTAGGCCACTTTGGTAGTACATCAGCTGATAAATTAGCTGATAAATCAGCTATTAAAGAATCTCATGAATATATAAGATCTCTCGAAGAGGAAGGAAAGACCACCATGATACTCTACGAAGACCGAAAAAAGTTAGGGTTGTTGCCGGTAGGAATAATCGCTGTCGCTGATCCTATCAAGGATACTTCAAGAGAGTCAATCAATACTCTCAAGCAAATGGGAATCGAGAGTTATATGATTACTGGTGATAATGAAGTGACCGCTTGTGCAGTCGCAAGACAAGTTGGTATTGACAAAGTATACCATAGGGTTATGCCTGAACAAAAAGCAGAATATGTCAAGCAAATCCAGAAAAAAACCGGAAAAGTAATGATGGTAGGAGATGGAATTAATGATGCGCCGGCTCTTGCGGAAGCAGATATAGGTATTGCGATGGGTTCTGGAACCGATGTGGCAATCGAAACAGGTGATATTGTCCTTATCAAGTCCGACTTAAGGGATATCCCAAAAGCCATAAGATTAAGCCGTCTGACAGTAGGAAAAATCAAGCAGAATATGTTCTGGGCGTTGTTTTATAACATACTGGGGATTCCGATTGCTACTGGATTGTTGTATCCCTTTACAGGGTGGTTATTGTCGCCAATTCTTGCAGGGACTGCAATGGCCTTCAGCTCAGTGAGTGTTGTTTCAAATTCTCTTTTGCTTCGCAAGGCCCGATTATAGGGGATTAAAGGGTTTTTATCGCACTGAATTTCCAAAACATTTATTAACTAGCTTCTGGTTTGAGAGATACTAATTATCATGAGGTGATAATAAATGAATAAGAGTGAACTTGTCGAACATGTAGCAAAACAAACAGGAATGACAAAAGCAGATTCTGAGAAAGCATTAAATGCTGTTCTTTCAGGTGTTATGAAAGGTGTCAAGAAGGACCCAGTACAGCTTGTTGGATTTGGAACTTTCAGAGTTGTTAAGACAAAAGCAAGGACTGGAATCAATCCACAAACAAAACAACCTATCAAGATACCATCAAAGAAGGTTATGAAGTTTAAAGCCAGTAAAGCACCTAAGTATTAATTCTTTTTTTTAATTTTTTCTTTACCAGATTTGAGGTATTCATCTTCTGGTAAAGTATATCTATAATTGGCATTAAGAACAAATCATTCTTTGGTACCAATAGACCATCCAGATTATTAAGGATACCAGTCTGAGATTTATCATATTCTTCATAGTTCTCGTAAAAAGAGAAAGTAACTAGGTCTCTTGCGTTGTGCATTGAAAAGCAGACCTGAGGATTTTCAATTACAGGCAATATCTGTTTTTGCTCTATGTTGTTCTTAAATTTGAATATGTTGACATGGAACAATTCAAATCCCAGCTTTATGAAATTTGGGAACCCAAACGGATAGATATAACCTTCTAACAGCATTTTCTTCTTAAACTGAGATATTTTTGGTCTTGAAACACCAGTTTCTTTTTGTAATGCTATATCTGTAGTACAAGGATTTTGAACGATAGCCTTAAGCAGGTTTTCCTCTTTTCTAGTCAGGACAATAGGATCTGGATTAAACTGGAAAGTGTTTTGTACTGTTGGTAGCAAAAATACTGATCTAAGTGTGTTTGCCATTGAGATATGTGGCTGAAACTTTTTCTTAAGCTGTGGAAAATACCATACTTTGCTGTCCAACAGAATTTTTTTCTTCTCTAAAGAAGTTATGAATCTGTTATACATATCGGTAAGATTACCATAATTATTGTCGCATGCAAGCATTATCAGATCTTTATCGGATGCAGTCAAGAAGACCACTTCGCTCGGGATGTCTGCAGAGTGGATAGCTTCAAATGTGGCGTGATTAAGGGTGCAATGGGCAATCAATAAGATACCGCAATCAAGCAGAACAGGGGACGGCATCACATTAAAAGAGATATAATTCTGATTGATCAACTTGTTCCTGATAGCTGTAATAGTTGATCTTTTTATCCCATGTTTCTCAGCAATTGCCCTATCTGTTCTCATTGGGGATGATGCAAGATCGCTCAACACTATCTGTTCATTTTCAGTTAGTTCCTGTTTGCGCTCGAGTTTCTTTATTCTTGCCTTCAATTCATGGATCTCAGTTATATTTCTTGCAATTCCAAGAATCCTATCTCCCTTTAGTTTCATGTTTATCTGAACTTCAACAGAATCGTTCCACTTGCTATTAAGTGTCTTGCTAATAATCATTGATGGTGCAGTCTTAAGATGCCTGACAATTTGTTTCATGTAATTCAGTCCAGCACCACGGATCAGATTATTAAAATCCATGCCGATGATTTCTGACTTATTATAACCCAACTGCATGCACACTTTATTATTTACGTCCATAATTTTTCCATTTAAATCCAGGAGAAATATGGAATCAGAGGCATTTTCAAATATGTCCTTGTATTTCTTATCTGATTCCCGCAGCTTTCTTTGCACCTTCACGAGCTCAGTGATATCAATAAGAGAGGCGATGCTGTCATTTGTCCTTGGGATCAGATCCACACGGCAAAGCATCCTCTTGATTTTTCCTTTACTATCTACCAGATCAAATTCATATTCATTTGGCGCATCAGCCCTATTTCTACGGTCCTGATGATATCCAAACATCCTCTTAAGGTCTTTCTTGACTACAAAATCAAACCAGCGCTTCTTTCCTTCAATCTCGGATATATCCATATCAACAAGTTTGGCAAATCTTGAATTTGCTTTTCTGATAACATGGTCTTTTCCAAATATACCAGTTGCAGCACCAGTATTTTCAAATATTGTCTTGTAAATGTCCTCATTTAGTTTAAGTTCAATCTTCTTTGAGATGTCTGACAAGCAGAACATTACATATTTTGGTACATCTTTATTCTTAATCAACTGTCCATGAACAACACAGAAATACCTTTCACCAGATGGCACAACTACTTCAAGTTCATAAGGTTCGACATTTTCTCCTCGGACTCTATCATTGAAGTGCCTCATGGTCCTATCTAGGTCTTTTTTGGGGATAATACCAGATTCTTCAATGGTCATATCAAGCACTTCCGTTATCTTAACATGAAAAGCTTTTTCCAATGCAGGATTTATGTATTTGACGATCATTTTCAGATCAGTAATAAGAACAGGAAATGGCAACTCCTCGATGAGTTCCACGTCAAGCATAGTATCTTCCATTTTAAGTATTAATTACAATTTGACATTATTTGACCTAATATAAATGTTATTGTTACCAATATGTAAATATACACTGATTTTTTTTGCTTTTTGATAATTAATACTTGAGATTGAGTAACAACACAATCAATATGACAAAATGACAAAAATCCTTATTGATAATAACTAAATAGTAAAATATATAAACGGGGTCATGTATCTTAATAACATTGTTTTTGAGGGATTATGTCAGATAAATATTCATTTGAACAACAAATTAAGCACACCGATGTGGGTATTGTACGAGCAGCAGTTTCTTCTAGGTTCAACAATGATTTAGCTAATGTAATGGGAAATATTGAATTACTGATCAATGACTTAGAAAGAGATCCTCTAAGGAAAAAGCATTGTACAGAATTAGATTCTGAGAAAACTGGATGGATCTCGCCATTAAAAGCAGAATTGAATGATGTTCAAACAGAACTTAGTGATCTTGCAAGGAATTCCCCAGATGACTTTGTTTACGCACTCCGGCATGCTGGTCAAAGACTCTTTCCTTCAATTGATGCCGCATCCAAAGAATATAAATCGAACCACACATACTTAGAAGGTTCTGAATTTCTAGGTTACAAAGATAAGATCACTCAAGTTCTTTATAGAATGAGAGGGAATGCAATGAGTATGATGGTAGGCAGATTGACTCCTGATATTCAAGATGAGATTGCTGTGCAGCGTTCCGGTTATAGAGAACCAGGTTCCAAGAAAGAGACTGAAATAAAGGAATCATATACACCAATCATCGGCGTTGTCGACGATGAAGAGGCAATTCGCACTATCGTAGGTAGAATCTTATCAACAAGCAAAGATAAATATGACGTTAGATCAGCATCATCTGGTCAAGAAGCAATAGAATCTGGCATGCACGAGTGTCATCTGATATATATGGATAAGAATATGCCTGGAATGAATGGCTATGAAACAGCAAGTGCACTTAAACAAGCTAATCCTGACTTGAAGATAATTCTATTAACTGGCTATTCAACAGATGAAGATGAAAGACTAGCAAGAGGCGCTGGGATTAGTCAGGTTGTAAGTAAACCGATAGGAAGAGAAAAATTAATAAATTTGACTCAACAATATCTGAGAGACTAATTGTTCCTAACTTTATAATAACATACTTCTTTTATGTCATCATTGATAATGTCTACGCACAACAGTTTATCGCGCGTTTCAACTGCATCCTTCAATATAAAACTATCATAACACTCATTTGACTTATAATCTGCTTTTTCACAAAAACTTTTATCATTAATCTCAAGAGCATAATCCATATAACAAGTAGGTTTGTCATATGCATCTAAACATGGGTCAGGCAAGTTAGCATTTTGTGATTTTGAATCATTCTCAACTTCATCAACAATTGGTTTATTGTCAGATTCAGAATTATCTTGTACACTATCTTGGTTTTGTGTCCCTTCTTGGACATTTGTCTGCATTCCTGTGGTTTTTCCGTCTGACTTATCCAATGGTTGTGGAACCATATCTGGATTTTGACAGCCAATAAGTAACAATAAAAAAACGCAAAGAGCAAAGGCTCTTGTCATATTTATCCCCCCAAAAATACAGTTAGTTGAGGATTTATTTAAAATTTACCCTATTTTTACAATTAAATGAACTACTCCCACGACCTAAACAATGAAAAATCAAAGATTTTTCGTGTCTTAGGAATTCTATTATTACAAAGAGGTCGGGGAATTAAACCCAACAACTCGCTACGCTCGCATTAAAGATATTCAAAAAATGCGGTCAAGGTAGCAAAGATTATTATATCTGTTATTGATACATACTCTAATGGCCATATTCTATAATCCTCCGGAATTTATCAATAAGGGTCAGGCAAAATCGTTGCTCCATACTGTTAAGTTCAGCAGATTCAGGATGCTTGTGGATAAAGTGTACAATCTTTATGAATCTATAAGAGCCTTTGAACCATATCAAGATAATTTTGCAGACAATACATTAAGTAAATTCCTCGATGGATCGATTAAGAATATCAATGACACTATCAAAACATGTAATAAGGGACTCCCATTAATGCCGTCAGAGAAGGAGCTTGGTGAGCGTCTATTCAGATCAGCACGCGCAATAAAGGCCTTGGAGATTTTCTGCACTACCCTCTTACAGACCCTGCAGAGCAGCATTGAAAATAGGGATGCTTATATCGAGAAAGAATTCGGCGGAACCAGATTAATTATCAATTTGAAATATTGATTAGCTAATTTTATATATCTTTGAATCTACCATCTTTGGATGGGGGAGATAGAAGACATAAAGAGGGTCATCTGTGATTATGATAACGCCATCGTGGCTTTCAGTGGAGGGGTTGATAGTACTCTCGTTGCTAAACTTTCAAGCGAGGTTATGAAAAGCAATGTGATTATGGTGACCATCCAATCAGAATTCACAAAATCAGGTGAAGTCCAGTATGCACAAAAACTAGCTGCAAAACTTCGCCTCAGACATAAAATAATTTCTGTAGATATTCTAGGAGATATGCAGATCATTGGAAATACTGCACATAGATGTTATTACTGCAAGAAGAAAATAATGAATATAATTTCCAAGTTTGCAGAGGAAAAGGGAATTAGCACAATATTTGATGGGTCTAATTACTCTGATCTAAAGGACGACAGACCAGGTCTGCGTGCTCTCAGGGAAAAAGAGATTATTTCACCGCTAATGCTAGCAAAGATATCGAAAGCTCAAGTCAGGAAAATAGCTGCTGTACTTGGACTTCCAAATTATAATAGAGCCAGACAATCCTGCCTAGCTACGAGGATTGCAGTAAATCAACTTATTACAAAGGACGATCTAAAGAAGATCGATCAGGCAGAGGAATTTATTGAATCACTCGGGATTCCGGTCGTACGTGTCAGGATAGATAAAAACAACGCGATGATCCAAACTTACGCCAGATCAGTCAATAGTCTGCTATGCAGACGTGAAGAGATAGTATCAAAGCTCAGATCACTTGGTTTTAAGAGATTCACGCTTGATCTTGAGGGCTATCCTGAGGAAATGTTTGAGTGGTCATGATGGAAATTGAGAATATACTAAAAAAAGTTAAGTCTGGCAGCATTGACATTAAAGATGCCCTAGATTTGTTGAAGGATATGCCTTTTGAAGATCTTGGTTTTGCTAAGGTTGATCATCACAGAAAACTTAGAACTGGCGTGCCTGAAGTCATATATTGTCCAGGCAAGACATCCGACCAGATAGAAATGATAATGACTTCGATGGTAAGCAAAGGTTCTAATGTTCTCGCAAGCAGGGCGAGTCCTGAACTTTATGACACCCTAAAGTCGAATTTCCAAAATCTTGAATACCATAAAAATGCCAGACTGATGACTCTGAAAATAAATGAGGTCAAATTAAAAGGGATGGTATCTGTTGTATCTGCCGGAACAGCAGATATACCTATTGCTGAAGAAGCTGCAATTACAGCTGAGATGACTGGTAGCACTGTACAGCGCATATATGATGTTGGTGTCGCTGGAATTCATAGGTTGCTTAGTACAAGGAAGAAACTTGAGCAATCAAATGCTGTTGTTGTTGTCGCAGGGATGGAAGGCGCTTTGGGGAGTGTAATTGGTGGACTGGTCAGCTGTCCAGTCATAGCCGTCCCGACAAGTGTAGGTTATGGTGCCAGTTTAAATGGCATCGCAGCCCTACTAGCAATGCTCAACAGCTGTGCGCCAAATGTTACTGTTGTAAATATTGATAATGGATTTGGGGCAGGTTATAGTGCCTCCTTAATCAATAGGCAGATAGTACTAGCTGAGAACTTGGAGGCAAAGTAAATGGTTAGTATTTATCTCGACTGTCAGAGCGGCATCAGTGGGGATATGTTTCTGGCTGCTATGATTGATCTTGGTATGCCGGTTTCTCACCTCAAAAAAGAACTGAAAAAGATATCTAATCTAAATAATTTCACTATTCAAACCCAAAATGTAATGAAGAACGGAATATCTGCTGTTAAATTTACTGTCAAAGCAGGTAAACAGCCATCCAGACACCACTATCAGATCATTAAGATGATCCAGAGCAGCAAGCTAAAAGATTGCGTTAAAAAAACTGCGCAGATGATATTTGATAACCTCGCCAGCGCAGAGGGAAAAATCCACGCTACAGACCATGTTCATTTCCATGAAGTCGGTGCAGTGGATTCAATTGTTGATATCGTAGGTGCAGCGATTGCAGTTGATTATTTTGGGATCAAGAAGATACTCTGTTCACATATCCCATTAGGTAGGGGATTTACAGTTGCTTCACATGGAAAAATAATGCTGCCTTCACCAGCAACAGCTGAATTGCTCTCTGGGTTTGCTGTTAGATTCACAGATATTGACTCTGAGCTTACAACTCCCACGGGTGCGGCAATAATCAAGTCATTTGCAGATCCTGATCTTTCTGGACAAAAGTATAACACAACCTACGAAAAGATTGGCTATGGTGCTGGAGAAAGAGACCTTGATACACCAAACATACTAAGGATATTCTTAGAACACAAACAGATCAATTCAAACCAAATCATGGTACTGGAGACAAATATCGATGACATGAGCCCACAATTTTTTGAGATTGTCATGGATTATTTATTTAAAGCTGGGGCGTTGGATGTATTTATCACCAATATAATGATGAAAAAAAGCAGACCTGCTTTCAAACTAACAGTTATATGTAATCAAGTTGATCATAAAAGAATTGCAGAAATAATACTAAAGAATACCACGAGCTTTGGGATTCGCATGAGGCTTGAAGACCGCATTGTTCTGGAAAGAAAAATTGATACTTATAAGACCGATTATGGTCCAGTAAGGATCAAAAATGGGATGATCGGCAAGAAGGTAATCAAGCGAATGCCCGAATATGATGATGTCAAAAGAATATCAAAAAAGAAGAAAGAAAGCCCACTTAAGATATTTTATGATCTGATGAAGATATGAAAGTATATTCGTTAATATGCACACAATTCAATACCCATTCTGATATGTATTATAAAAGTATTATATGTGTTATAATAGAAATTATCATGATACTCTATTTATAACATCGATTTTATACATATTTTTTAATCTGCTGAAACAAGCAGTTCTCTTATCTCTTGGAGTGCTTTATCTCTGTTTTTAGGGAATGTGACTATGTCTAACCTTATATGAAAGCATTCACCGCAATCTGTGATGACATATCTACCTTTAAGGAGCGCATCCTTATCCAATCGTAAAAAAAAGTTATTTGCTTCGTCGAGCCTTGATTCCGCCTGACTCATCAGCTTTTCCTTTTCTGAATCGTCTAACTTTAACAGCAAACACCTGAGAAAAGACCTAACATTCTTTTTTTTGGATAGTTGGACTTCAAAGATTTTTATATTGCGCTCATTGAATCCTTTTGCGGTCATCTCATTAATCTTTTCTTTGGTTATGTCAAAGTCCATCAATTGAAATAGTGCTTGTTGCAGCTTGTCCTCGTCCTCCTCTGGCTTAATAAATAAGCGGAGATTGATCTTTTCTACTGGCATAATAATCGTTATTGCCAAAACGTTTAAAAAGTTTGGTCTTTTTAACTATACAATGAAACATAATGTTCCAGTAACGGTTCTGCTTATTCTGATATTCATCATGGCAAATCTCATCGGACTTGTTATAATTCCACATTACATCGATATTGAGAAGTCTTCCGAGACAGGAAAAAGCGTTCGTGTTCCAGGCAGCTACGAACAAGTTGGGCTGGAGCCTCCGGAAGTTGAGAACGAAAGTTATTCGTTCTTTTATATTTCAATTGCAATAGCTATAGGAACTGCCATCGCTCTCCTGATTATCAAGTACAAGAAGATACTCGTATGGAAAGTCTGGCTGTTCATCGCAGTATCAGTATGCCTTGTTATCGCTTTAAATCCCTTCATTTCAAAATTAGACAGTTATATGGGCGATTATTCGATTGGTCTGACAATTGCACTGGCCATTGGGCTTTCATTCTTTAAGGTATTTAAGAAAAATATCTGGATACACAATCTGACAGAGATATTTATTTATGGTGGTGTAGCATCTATATTGGTTTTTATGCTCAATTTCACATCTGCACTTGTCGTGCTTATACTTGTTTCCATTTATGATATTTATGCAGTGAATAAAAGTAAGCATATGGTTACTATGGCAAAATTCCAGGCATCCAACCAGTTGTTTCCTGGATTAATGATACCTTATAAGTCTGCAGAGCATGGATCAGGCAGCATTATGGCTCCTGAAAAAAAATCAGAACATAATGTCCATTCTAAACCTGTTAAAAAGACCACAAAAAAAACGCATAATGGCGTTCACGAGACTGTGAGAAGTGCCATTCTCGGAGGAGGCGATATAACCTTCCCTTTATTGTTCGCAGGTACAATCCTTAAGACCACAGGGGTCTTTATGGATGCATTTATTGTAGTTATATTCGCAGCAGCTGCATTAGCATATTTATTTTATATAGGAGATAAGAACAAGTTTTACCCAGCTATGCCGTATCTTACGGTCGGCTGCCTAATAGGTTATTTCATAACACAAATCTTCTAATATTTATTACACTATTTATTTGGCTCAAGAATCATAAACTACCTAATTAATGCATATCTCAACCTGATCCCGGTCGCCATCAACATCATAGTGGAGGTCTTTGACAAATATGATTGCATTGTCAAGATCAATTACATCATCTTTGGCAACATGAGAATACGCTTCACCATCGATCTTGAAACTCGCTTCTTCAGCGCTGTCGGACACGACAAAAACTTCAATGTCCATACCTTTTTGATAAACTGTTTCGCCGACATATAACTTAAGGCAGTTATTCTCCAGATAGTCTTCCTTCAGATCGCTTGGATATTTCTCAAGGTAATCATTGACCAGAAATATAAGTTTCTCAAAAGGCGTATCAAATGTTGTATCTATTGCAACTATCTTATCTCCACTAGGCCAGCATGCATAACAGTCTCCCTGGCGGGCCATGTATATTGAACTGCCATCGAGGAACTTTGCAAGGTTAGTCGGATTATGATAATTGGATATAAATATATCAAGTGAATCTGAGTCAAATCCCTTAACCTTAACTGCTGCGTCTGTGTAGTATGAGATATATGCCTCATAATCTTCCCCGCCCATATCATCTTCGTCTGACTCTGAATATTCATAAGTCTGATCTTCGATATCTTTTTCAATCAATTCGTCTGGGTATGTCTCATCTGATTTCTGGATGAATTTCAGTTCGACGAACTGGTTGTCAGCAGTCCGCATAGTAGAACCGACCCATAACCAGACCCCATCATCAAGCGCTATCTTCTGATCTTGTCTGACGTAATCGGTCAGTTCTTTGTTGATTTGGAATCTTGTCCCGAATGATTTTGCGCTGGCAATACTTATTTCATAAGTGGCTCTATCAGTCTTGTATTTTATCTTCTCGTTCGCATAATGCAAGTATTTGGCATCAAACTGGACATTAGCTGTCTTTTCAATTATCTTTTGAGTCTCTGTATTATCTGTTTCTATTTCAGAATCCTCTTCCTGATTGAGATCTGAACTGCTATCAGTGTCCATATCAGTGTCAGAGCCATCATCGGAATTCACAGAGTCATCTGTGCCAGGGCCTTGGATCTGATTAATGTCAGGATTAGAATTATCTGAACAACCGATTAATAACATCAACAATACCAAAAACAAGAAGCATCCTATTTTATCAGAACCTGTCATGATTACTTACCTTATCGCCCAGACTATTTATTATTTTTGATTTATGGGGGTGTGGGACATAAACAAATAATCAATCTTTAATGATAATTACAAATGCTCTTTTCCCAATATCTTTTTTCTGAACAAGAATCTTCGCACCGTTTCCATGCGGAACAACTTTTCTTTCAAATATTTCTTGAACAT
>JAIPIC010000058.1 GCA_021734865.1 Candidatus Woesearchaeota archaeon
ACAAAATGGAGTTTCAGCCACAGAGATGGGCATTAGACCATTTTGTAAAATTATACAATGAAGAAAGATTACATCAAGGAATAGGATACAAAGTACCACTTGAAAGATACAAGAGTGCAAACAATTCGGTTTAGTTCATTTTATTTTTAGATGTGTGAGGATCATTTTCAAATGTGATATTTTACATTATTATACAAGAGGTTGAATAATCTTTAAATAAATAAATGACTTTCCTATTTTTCAAATGAAAGTACTGAAGTTCGGGGGTTCATCAGTTTCTGACTCAAAACGTATTCAGAGATGTATCGATATAATTCTTAAGTCCAAAGATGTTAAAGCAGTAGTCTTCTCTGCAACTGGAGGTTCAACAGACCAGTTGATCAATATAAGTAACAAGGCTGCATCAGGAGACCAATCTTATCGGGATGATCTTAAGAATTTTGAGGAGAGACACTTGAATATAATTACACAACTAATTGATGCCAAGTCTCAGACGCCTGCAATTGTACAGTCTCAGATGATCCTAAAGGAACTAGAAGAGGTACTTAAGGGGGTATATTATATCAAGGAAGCAAGTTCTAAGACTAAGGATCTTATTATGAGCTGCGGTGAAAGGCTTTCTGCTTTGATTATTTCTGAAGCGATCAAACAACAGAAACCAGTTGAGTTTCTGGACACAAGGTCAATTTTCATCACAAATAATGATTATGGAAATGCGGATGTGGATATGGAAGTAACAAAGGAAAATATAATCCGATATTTTGATGATCACGAAAAGATACAGATTGTTACTGGTTTCATCGGTTCGACTAAAGATAATATTACAACAACACTTGGCAGAGGAGGATCAGACCTGACTGCTTCTATCCTAGGTGCTGCGCTTGAAGTTGATGAGATTGAGATCTGGACTGATGTTGATGGAATCCTTACAACTGATCCAAGGCTGGTTGAAGGTGCATTTCCAATTGACAATATGAGTTATATTGAAGCAATGGAACTTTCGCATTTTGGAGCAAAAGTAATATATCCACCTACGATGAGGCCGGCTTCTGTCAAAAACATACCTATAAGGATTAAGAACAGCTTTAATCCGGATTTTCAAGGGACTTTGATAAGCTCAGAGAGAATTTCCAGAGATAGGCCAGTCACTGGAATCTCCTCGATTTCAGATGTTTCTCTCATGAGGCTTCAAGGAAGCGGAATGGTCGGGGTTGCGGGTGTGTCCAAACGTTTGTTTGGTACTCTTGCAGACGCAAAAATTAGTATTATTCTTATCAGTCAGGCATCATCAGAGCATACAATATGTTTTGCAGTCAGTCCAGAGGATGCTTTGTGTGCCAAGAGATTAATTGATGCAGAATTTAATCTGGAAATATGTGCAAATCTTGTGGAGCCCGTTGTCGTTGAAGATGACATGACAATAATTGCTGCAGTAGGTGAAAATATGAGGAGGATGCCTGGTATTGCGGGTAAGCTTTTTCAGACATTAGGAGATAAGAATGTCAATGTTGTGGCAGTTGCTCAGGGATCATCAGAACTCAATGTATCAATTGTCATTGATCGCAAGGATGAAGCACGAGCATTAAATGCTCTTCATAAAAGATTTTTCAAAGATACTAAAGAAATTGATATTTTTATTGTAGGAATAGGTACGATTGGTGGCGAACTGATTGAACAGCTTAAAAAAAGCAAATATCTCAATAATGGGATAAATGTCAGGGGAATCGCAAACTCCAAGAAGATGTTATTAGGAAATTTTGACCTGAATGACTGGATGAATGATTTGGAAAAGTCTGATAAGAAGGCAGATATTGGGACACTTATTGAATTCATGAAATCAAATTATAGTAATAATGTGTTTGTTGATTGTACTGCCAGCAAGAATATTGTAAATTATTATGAGCAGATTCTGCAAGATAAGATATCAATAGTCACACCTAATAAAATTGCAAACTCTAGCAGTATGGAATTATACAAAAAATTTCATGATCTTTCCAAAGACAATACTAAATTCTTATATGAAACCAATGCTGGCGCTGGTCTGCCTGTAATTGTCTTGGTCAGAGATTTAATTGACACTGGTGACAATATTGAGAAAATTGAAGGTGTGTTATCTGGTACGCTCAGTTATATATTCAATAGTTTTAAAGATAAAAATTTCAGCGAGGTTGTCAGGGAAGCACGGCAAAAGGGATACACTGAACCAGATCCAAGAGATGATCTAAATGGCATGGATGTGGCTCGGAAAGTCTTGATACTGGGTCGTGAGACAGGTATGAATCTTGAACTAGAAGATATTGAAGTTGAAAACTTAGTTCCTGAGAAATGCAGGGGTTCGGGATCAGTTGATGATTTTTTTAATATGCTTGAATCGATGGATGCAGAATTTGAAGATAAAAGAAAGAAAGCTGAAAATGAAGGGAAGGTCCTCAGATATATTGCGACCCTTGAAAAAGGCAGTGCAAGAGTTGCACTTGAAGCGGTAGATTCAAGTCATCCATTCTACTCTCTTGAAGGAGCTGACAATATGGTATCTTTTACAACATCAAGATATAAAGAGCGACCTTTGGTTGTGAGGGGTCCGGGAGCAGGTGCTAAGGTAACTGCAATGGGTGTCTTTGCTGATATATTGAAAGTGCTGCAGTAGGTGAAAATATGAGAAAAATCAAAGTATTTGCACCAGCGACTGTTGCAAATGTTGCTTGCGGTTATGACATTATGGGTTTTGCCGTCGACAAACCGGGAGATGAGGTCTTAGCAGAACTCACAAATGAGACAGGTGTCGTTATATCTAAAATTACTGGTGATGGAAGAAAGCTTCCTTTAGAACCAGAGAAAAATACTGCAGGTGTGGCTGTACAAAGTTTTCTTAATCGTATCAGAGCAGATAAGGGTGTGAGGCTTGAAATCAATAAGATGATGCCTTTAGGCAGTGGGCTTGGTTCAAGTGCAGCTAGTGCTGTTGCTGCCGTCTATGCCGTCAATGAACTTTTTGGGAAGCCTCTTTCCAAAGATGAACTGCTTCCATTTACAGTTGAAGCAGAAAGTGTTGCCTGCGGTTCAGGACATGCTGATAATGTGGCTCCTGCCCTTTATGGTGGTTTTGTGATAATTAAGGATTATCATCCTCTTAAGGTAATAAGTATTCCCGCTCCTGAACTTTATTGTGCTGTTCTCCACCCTGATGTTATTATACGTACAGAGGATGCCAGAAGCATCCTAAGGATGGATGTGCAACTCAAAGATGTAGTCACTCAATGCAGCAATGTTGCAGGACTTGTATCTGGATTATTTTTAAAGGATTATGAACTAATCAGGGATTCTCTGCATGACGTGATTGTTGTCCCACATAGATCAAAATTGATTCCAGGATTCTTTAAGGCAGTTGAAGCTGCAAGAGAAGCTGGGGCGCTTGGAGCAAGTATTTCAGGCAGTGGCCCATCAATATTTGCACTTTGTAAAACATCTCAGATTGCTAAAGATTCTGGAGAAGCCATGAAGGGAATTTATCAATCAATGGATATTGATTGTCAACTCTATATATCTCCTATTAATCCCGACGGACCAAAAATTATTGAATGAATAGATTGCCACATTTTTAAAATTTCACTATTAATTCAAATAACAAAAATTGCCGTTCGCCCTGACCCCAAGCTAAAGCATGTGGTACAATAAAAATGTAAAGCATTCTTGTGTACAAGAAAAGCTTTGCTTTTCTCCGTATTAAAGGGCTCACAATCCATAGGTAATTTTTTGTACAAGAAATGCATATGCATTTCTTTGTATTGAAAATCTCGCACTAAAGTGCGGGGTATTTGAATCCCGATGAAACCCTCGCAAGCGAGATTTTCAATAATAAATTTCTGCAGGCATGAATAGTTTAATTTCTTAGGCTTGTTATCGGTGCAGGCATCCTGCCACCTCTTTTCATGAAAGCCGCTGAAGAAAACCTGTTGACTTTCATTACTGGTGCTCTGCCAAGCAATCCACCAAAATCAATCGAATCGCCCGGTTTTTTGCCAGGAACAGGTATAACCCTAACGCCAGTAGTCTTATTGTTTACTACCCCTATGGCAAGTTCATCTGCGATTATTGCACTTATGGTTTCAGCAGGTGTATCTCCTGGTATTGCAAACATATCAAGTCCCACAGAGCATACTGCAGTAAGAGCTTCCAGCTTATCAAGGTTAAGAGCACCTTTTTCGACTGCATCAATCATCCCAAGATCTTCACTGACAGGGATGAAAGTACCACTCAGACCGCCTATGTTGCCGCTCGCCATTGCGCCACCTTTCTTAACTGCATTAATTAGCAGTGCAACTGCCATAGTAGAACCATGAGCACCAACTTTTTCTAGACCAAAGGATTCAAGTATGTTTGCAACAGAATCACCAGCTGCTGTTGTCGGTGCTAAAGAAAGGTCAACAATTCCAAATGGGACTCCCAGATTATTGGCAAGTTCCCTTCCAATTAGTTCTCCTGCACGTGTTATTTTGAATACGGTTCTTTTAATTATTTCTGAGAGTGCAGTCAGATCACAGTCCGGATGTTTGTCAACGACGTGTTTTACAACTCCCGGTCCGCTGATTCCAATATTAAGCGAGAAATCCGGCTCGCCAACTCCGTGAAAAGCTCCGGCCATAAAAGGATTATCCTCGGGTGCGTTTGCAAAGACAACAAATTTTGCACATCCGATTACGTTCTTTTCTGCTGTTTTCTTAAGCATTCTTCCGATCTCATTTACAGCATCAAGATTCAAGCCGGCTATGTTTGAACCTGCATTTATGAATGAACATACTCTTTCTGTTGAAGAAAGAACATCTGGCAGTGAGTCTATTAATACAGAATCGCATTTTGTTTGTCCCTTATGCACTAATGCTCCAAATCCTCCGATGAAATCAATCCCTGAGTCCTTTGCTGCTTTGTCAAGGGTTTCTGCTATCTCAATAAATTTTTCTTTAGTTGGGTGTGTCCCCATTATCAGACTTATAGGAGTAACTGAAATTCGTTTGTTCACAATAGGTACACCATACTTCAGGCCTAGTCTATCAGCTTCTGAAACAAGTTTTGATGCATTATTTTGTATTTTGTCATAGACCTTTGTTTTGAACTTTTCGAAGTCAGTGTCTATACAATCCATAAGGTTTATGCCAAGGGTCGTAGTCCTTATGTCTAGATTCTGCTGCAGTATCATACTTGCAGTCTCGTATACTTCATCTGTGGTTATTGTCACTGCTTACACCCTGTGCATCATCTTGAAAAGATTTTCATGCTGGATTTGAATATTTAAACCAATATCTTTTCCAAGTTTTTTAAGTTCATCACTGATATCAGCCAAAGGCTTCTTTGATTCTTTAATATCAACAAACATTGTCATTACAAAGTATCCTTCTTTTACTCCCATATCTATATCTTCAATATTGATGCAGTTGTCAAACATCAATCCGGATATCTTTGCAACTATGCCTTTTTGGTCTTCACCAATAACTGTTATGAACAATAATTCTTTTTCCATCTAAATCCACCCTGATACCTTTATTAATGCAATGTTATGGAAAAAGGTTAACTTTTGCTTGTATAAAAACCTATACATTTAAATAATCTCAACGCCTTCTATTTGGCATGGGGGAAGGTAAAAATAACTGTGGAGATAGTGATAATAATACAGGAGTAAATGTAAATATTCTAGTAAGAAAACTCAATAAACACGAGATAGCTGTTCTCCCATTCATTAAGGAAAGATCAGAGTATCGCGATATTGCAGAAAGGGCAGAAATATCGCCTACAGCGGTCATGAGGGCTCTGCAATGGTTGTCCAATAAGCAACTTGTTGTTCTTAAAGATGAAAGCAAAGAACTTATTGAGCTTGGCTCTAATGGAAAGAATTATGCAAAAGATGGATTACCAGAGAAGAGATTTCTTAAGCAGATAAAAGGCAGGACTCCCATTGAAGAGATTGATCTTCCAAAAGATGAGATTAATGTTTGTATTGGTACATTAAAAAAGAAAGCCGCTATTGAAATATATAAGGATAATGGACTTGAAGTAGAGATAACAGATGCAGGAAAAAAACTTCTGGAAAAGGATTCTCTTGAAGAGTTATTCATTAAGGGAAATTTCCCAAAAGAAATAAGGTCTCTATCTGCTGAGGAAAAGTTTGCCTTTGATAATCTCTCAAAAAGAAAAGATATTGTTATCTCTGTTTTGGATAAGAAGACATATGCTCTCCTGACTGACCTCGGTAAAAAAGTAATTGCACATGGGCTTCCAAAGGGCGACATGATTGAAACTCTGACGCAGGGGATGCTTAAGGATGGTTCATGGAAGGATAAGGAATTCAAGCGTTATGATATATCAATTAATGTTCCAAAGACACAAGGTGGAAAACGACATTTTGTTAATGTGGCGATTGAATATGCTAGAAGGATCTGGCTTGATATGGGTTTCAAAGAAATGACTGGGCCGATGCTTCAGACTTCATTTTGGAATTTTGATGCGCTTTTCACTGCTCAGGACCATCCAGTACGTGAATTGCAGGATACTTTCTATATCAAGAATCCTGAGAATGGTAAATTACCAGGAGAAAGGTATGTCAGGAATGTCAAAGCAGTTCATGAAAATGGTGGCGACACTAATAGTACTGGATGGATGTATAAGTGGGACGAAAAAAATGCGATGAAGAATGTTTTGAGAACGCATACAACTGTCCTATCTGCTCAGACAATTGCAATGCTTAAAGAATCTGAACTTCCAGTAAAATATTTTGCACTTGGGAAATGTTTCAGGAATGAAACATTAGATTGGTCGCACTTGTTCGAGTTCAACCAGACTGAAGGAATTGTTGTTGATCCAAATGCAACTTTCCCACATTTGTTAGGATATTTAAAAGAATTTTTCAAGAAGATGGGATATCCAAAAGCAAGGTTCAGACCAGCTTATTTCCCATATACCGAGATGAGTGTTGAGATAGATGTAATGCATCCAGTTAACAAGAAATGGATGGAATTAGGTGGTGCAGGAATATTCCGACCAGAAGTTGTTGTCCCACTCCTTGGCAGGGATGTACCTGTGCTAGCATGGGGACCGGGATTTGACAGAATAATTATGGAAGATTATGAAATAACAGACATACGCGACTTATATAAAAACGACATCAAACAACTGCGCAATATGAAAATGTGGATGAGGTAAATCTAATGAAAGAAAAAAAGATATTATTTTACTGCGGTGTAGCACTATTAATAGGCTTTGCGCTCATATATGTCCCATTCCCTTTTTTTTCAGGTAATTCATTAGGGAAGATTATAATGCTAGGTGTTGGATTATATTTAGTAGTAAAAAACAAGTAGAGTACTAAAAAACAAGTGATAATATGCCTCAAGTAACAATAAACAGGAGAGTCTTTGAAAAGCTGGTTGGAAAAAAACTATCTGACGAAGAGCTAAAAGACAGAATCAGTATGATCGGAACCGACCTTGAAGAGGTCAATGATAAGGAGATCATCGTAGAGATATTTCCAAATAGGCCGGATATGTTATCTGAACAAGGTTTTGCCAGAGCATTCTCAACTTTTGTCGGTGCTAGCAAAGGGATTTCCAGATTCAAGATTAAAGATTCAAACGAGCAGATGATTATTGAGAACTCTGTCAAGAACGTAAGGCCTTTTACTGCTTGTGCCATCATCAAAGGAATGAAGTTTAATGATGAGAAAATCCGTGAAGTCATACAGATCCAAGAAAAACTTCATATCACTTACGGCCGAAACAGGAAAAAAGTGGCAATGGGCATCTATCCCTATGAAAAGATTAAACCACCTATCAGGTTTGTTGCTCTCAAACCGGAAGAGATAAGGTTTGTTCCTCTCGAATATGATCGAGAGATGAATGGTAGGCAGATTCTTACCACTACATCTACTGGCAAGGAATTTGCACATCTACTTGAAGGTCTTGACAAGTACCCTGTTTTCATTGATTCTGAGGACAAAATACTTTCCATGCCTCCCATTCTTAATTCCCATGAGACCGGTAAGATAACTGAAAAGACAAAGGACGTATTTATTGAATGCAGTGGTTTTGATTATTATACTCTATCAAAGTGTCTGAACATACTTGTCACTGCAATGCATGATATGGGTGGTGAGATCTATTCAATGGACCTTGTTTATCCAGATACAAAAAAGACTAGTCCTAATCTCAGTCCGTCGAAGATGAAACTTGATTATAAATATATCAACAGGGTTCTTGGACTGGATCTGACGAAGAATGATATTGAGGGGTATCTTGAAAAGATGGGATATGGGATTGAATCTAAAAATGTTCTTATTCCTTGTTACAGGACTGATATCCTTCATCCAATTGATATTGTAGAAGATGTGGCAATTGCATATGGTTATGAAAATTTTGAAGCTGTAATACCAAATGTTAGTACGGTTGCTGCAGAGAACCCATTTGAAGTTTTTAAGAGACGGATTTCAACTCTGCTAGCAGGGTTGGGTTATATTGAAACCAGTTCATACCACATCACTAATTGTGAACAGCTTAAACAAAAGATGAACTGTGAGAATAATTTTGTCGCTCTTGCGAACGCCCTTACTTCAGAATATGATACTCTAAGGTCCTGGATGATACCAAGCCTAATGGCTGTATTAGCCAACAATAAACATTATGAGTACCCACAGGATATCTTTGAGATTGGCACAATATTCAAGAAAGGGAATACTGAAACAGGTGTTATTGAAAATGACCGGCTTGCAATTTGTCTCTGTGGTGAGGATAGGAATTACACCAAAATTAAGCAGGTGATGGATTATATTTTTAGTAATCTTGGTAAGGAATATTCCATATCTGAAACTGAACATGGTTCTTTCATCGAAGGCAGGGTTGGCAGGGTGTCTTATAAAGGGAAAGACTTAGCATACATGGGTGAGATTAACCCAATAGTTCTGGATAACTTTGAGATCCAAATGCCAGTTGCTGCTTTGGAACTAAATCTAACTGAACTATTTAAACTTATAAAATGAACATTACAGTTTGTAATAAGTATAAACCTGATTTCTGCGTTGCTTATGGATCTGGTGCTATCAAGCAGGGAGGGTATCCTTCGAGTGATAGGCCGATGATTGATTTTATTTTTGGAGTAGATAATTCACTGAAATGGCATCAGGAAAATATGCAAAATAATGCCAATGACTACTCAATTATTTCACGGTTGTTTGGTCCTCGTTTTGTGGAGAAAATACAATCAGCTGGTGCTGGGATGTATTACAATCCTTTCATCAAAGTAGAAAATCAACAGATTAAATACGGTGTAATATCAGTAGATACGCTAGTTTCTGACCTTACTGATTGGAATAGTATATACGTTGCAGGCAGACTTCATAAACCTGTTTTGACTATTAGAACAACACCTACTATTGATAAAGCAATCGAGAAGAATCGATTGAGTGCCATCAATGTTGCATTGATGATGCTACCTCAAGATTTCTCTGAAGACCAGTTATATATGAAGATTGCTGGAATTTCATACACTGGTGACAGCAGGATGGGGATCGGTGAGAACCCGATGAAGGTGAAAAATATTGTAACTAAAAACATGGCTGAGTTTTTCAATATGTATTTTCACTTGTTGGACGAATCAACTGCTTCCTTTTCGAACGGGTGGATTCAACAAGACAAAGATCCAAATGTAATCCAAAAAAGATACAATTTTCTTCCAGTCGGTTTAAGACATCATATGAACAGAATTATTGATATCTCAAACCAGGATGATGTAAATAGGAGTATCCAATCTGGATTGGTCAGAATTATCAAGTCTACAAGTATTGCACAGACATTAAAAGGTGTAATCTCTGCTGGAGTCATAAAATCAATAGATTATGGGTATGCAAAGCTCAAGAAGGCAAGATCCTAAATATTTGCCAGAACATATGTAACTAACATAGGAATAAAACTTAACCACCAGATTTTTCTATTCCATTTATATATCCCTTTTCCGCTAAAAGGACTAATTGGCATCATCTGAATGACGGCAATTGACAGAGCAAGGGTCATGGACATCTGAAGTAAGATTGAAGGGAGAATTATGTTCCATATGGCCAAACCTAAAGCAACAAGGAAACTCAGAACATTAATGCCATACTGGATTTTAGCATCAGTTACAGCATCTTTTTCTGACTCGGATACATTATAGCCGGCAAGGGAAAAAGTGTTTCCAAGCCATCCTGATATGACTGTGACTACTGCACCCCATATCCAAAACACATATTCTGTCTTTATATTATAGATCTTGTCAAATATTAACCGGATTATGTTACGCATGCTGTAAATAATAAAATTTACAATAATATTGATTGTCAGCAGCTCTGCAAGGTCAGTCAGACCGGAATAGTATGAATAAGCAGTAATCAATGCAAATACAAGAGCGGCTAAGAGAATCGATATCCACTCTCTGTATCTGAATGGAATTCCCATAATTTTGAATCCCTTGTATTCATTTGTGAATTTCTTTTTCTTAATATATTTCATAATTTTGCCGGATAATGCAAGTCTCAGTACTTTCCGGCCTAATGTAAAGAGTAAATTCCATAACCATACTAAAGATATTCCAATCGCTGTAGCTGCGAGCGGTACAACCTCTTTTGGCATATATCGGCTAAGTGGAGAGTTGATATAGGATGTTTTTATCAGATTGTCATCAGAAGTCCTGCTCTGCATGACTATGTACTTTTTTTGACCAGATGTAAGGAACGTGACATATCCCAATGACAGATTGTTTCTTTCAACAAGATTAGTGGTTGAGGATTCCAAGACTGTCCGTGTAACAGAATTTTGTTTTTTACCGCCGATTAGGAAGGCATTCTTGTCAGGTGCATCAGTATCATTGTAAACGTCCAGATGTGATATTTGCGGATATTTTTCTTTAAAAATATTAAATGCAACTCTTTCAGAAGTAGAAACATCATTGCCCATGATAATAATCATATCTGGTTCTGAGAATTGACTAATCTTTTCTGCGATAATCTGTTCCTGCTCAAGACTAATTTCTGAAAAAACAATGGGACTTAGAATTATGAATACAAGTACAAAAATAATAAAATTTATTCTCATGAACTTTATTTCTTTGATGACTTGTTAGATAGGTCAGTCGAAGCAGCTGCTTCTTTATCAGTTGATTTTGCGAATGGTTTCTCAGTTTTTTCTGCTGTTTTGGTCGCAGGTTTATTCGCTGGTTCAGAAGCTTGTTTTGCAGGTTTCACATCCTTTGTTTCAACAGTTTTTTCATCAGTTTTCGATTCTTTAGAATCTTCTTTACTGAGAATCTCTTCCATGCTGGATGCTTTTTCCTGTTTCTTTTTTGTTTCTTTTTTGGCTTCTTTATTATTTTTTAATTCTTCAGCCTTTTTCTGCCGCTTTTCAGTCAATTTACCTTTCCTGTCTTTGGTAGGTCGTGGTTTTGACTTTTTTGGCTTAGTTTCAAGGCATTCGATCTTAAGTTTTTCGAATTCTGACTTTACTTTATCATGAGAAGCTCCTTTTGATATCTTAATTTCCTTCTGTAAAGGTTCGAGATGACCAATATTACATTTTCTTCTTCTTGTCTGGCCGTCTATTAATACAAGATGTTGTTCTAGAATGTCAACGATAACACAAATTTTTCCTGAATCCCTGCCAGCTGTCTTCACGCAGAGTCTTCCAATATCATATATCATTTTTTCCTCCGATCTCACCCATTGTCCAGCTGTAGCTGCCGTCACCGGCACCACTAAAAAACATGAGGAGATTATTCTAATTCAATATTTCTTGCCATCTTGACCATCTTCTGACGAGTGCAGATAGTACAAAGCACCCCTCCATATGGTCTTTGAGGCCTTCTCTGGGTCTTAGGTATTCTTTTTAGGTCTGAAGGACGTTCTCTTGGTACACCAGATAATGGTCTCCCACATCCTCCACAGTGTGCAATCTGGGGCTTCCTCTTCTCATAATGAGTTATATTTCGAGCTCCAGGGGTCACTTTTTTAACCCTTCTAAGGCTTCTTGATCGTTTGTATGGTTCTGGCATTTTAATCCTAACACGGTGGAAGTAAAGGTTCATTTAAAAAGGTTTCTTTTTGAAGGTAAAGTCAACTAACGTGGGTTTGGGTAACAAATATATGCAAAGCAGATTTTGGGACTGTAAATTACTCTATTTACAGTAAATTCTTCTTTGCAAAAAGGATTCATCGTTGGGTTTCTCCGTCGATGAATTTGGAC
>JAIPIC010000059.1 GCA_021734865.1 Candidatus Woesearchaeota archaeon
GGCACATAGAATATTTTGAGAGATGAAAATTAGTAAGCATATAAATACTAGTTTAAATACTTTTGTTTTCATAGTATGATTCCTTATTTGCTATAGTTTAACTTGTTACTTATCGTTAGTATAGTTTTTTCTAGGAACTTATGAATGTTTTTGAAACTGAAATTTTAACAGTTAATTATCTTCTTATTTTTTAAATACTCAATTATTTTATTTGCAGAATCTTTCACACATAATTTGTCCGTGTCAACAACTATTTCCGGATGTAAAGGTTCTTCATAAGGAGCAGAAATGCCGGTGAATTCTGGGATGATACCCGCTCGAGCTTTTTTGTACAGTCCTTTCGGGTCGCGCTCTTCACAGACATTGAGCGGTGCATGTACATATACTTCTATGAATTCTCCCTTTGGTAAAAGCTCTCGATTGATATCTCTGTCCTTTCTATAGGGAGATATAAATGAAGTTATTGCAATAATCCCTGCGTCTGCAAAAAGTTTTGCCACTTCACCGATCCTTCGAATATTCTCTTCCCGATCTTCGGGTGAAAAGCCAAGATCCTTATTCAGTCCATGTCTTATATTATCGCCATCTAAGATGAAAACCTGACACCCAGCTTCGAACAACTGAGCCTGCAATTCTACTGCAACGGTTGATTTTCCTGAACCCGACAAACCGGTCAACCAGATAACCACACCTTTATGTTCGTTCTGATTTTCTCTATCTTCTTTTGAGATTCCACTCTCATGCCATGTAATATTTTGACTTTTGATCATTTTCATTCTCCTTTTTCTGCATAAAATTTTATTAAAACATCTGCAACCGGTTTTCTCATTATTCTGGGATCAAGATCTTCTCCGGCATGTAATTTTCTTCTTACTTCTTTGCCAGAAATACTCACGGGATGGTATCCTTTCGGAGAATACTCATTAATCAAACCCACCCTGTTGATTTCTTCAAAGAATGCCGCAAAACCGACATTCACTGGCTGGACTTGTAGTTCACCTTTTAAGTTCTTAAATATTTCCTGTGCATCGAAATCTCCCCACGCAGGAGTACCGTCATCGAAGGGAGCATCTGCATGTTTTCTACCAATGATAATATCCGTGAAACCAAAGTTTTGTCTGTATATAGCATGCATTATTGCTTCTTTAGGACCGGCATAGAACATTTTTACATCCATCCCTACAAGCATGAGGTGATCTTTGAATATCATGCCTTTTGTGTTCCAAAGCTCTTCATCGCGGTCACCCTCTCCAATAATACCATTATTGATGAGCACTTCATACGTTATCATCCGAACATCAGCAGGCACGTCATCAGATTTTGTCGCCCCAACAAGCGGATTGAGCACTGCACCTGCATTATATCCTTCTCTGATAAGGGTCTCTAGTCCATACACCAATGCATATTCATGAGCTCTGTGTAGAGGATTTCTTGTTTGAAAGGCGACGATTCGCTCCCACCCTTTATCTTTGAACAACTTCCTTGTTTCTTCTGGAGGATACATATACTTTTCGTAGTAATGAGTATGCTTTGGCTCTAAAGCCCAAATTTCTCCGCCGAGCAGGAAATCCCTCGAATCATCATTCACTATTCTTGGCCCCGGATGATCATTTCTCTCTGTTCCATAAACAGAACGATTGTATTTATCCTTATCAAAATAAAAAATATCTGATATTTTTAATGAGCCAACTAAGTCATCATTTTCATTTTTTATGGCGACAGTCTCACTAATGCGCAATTTTTCCACTTCATCTTTGAAGATTGGGAATGATATCGGGATAGTCCATGCGAATTTTTTACCATTTCTTTCAATAACTTCTTCATTAAGAACATCATCAAATTCTTTTTGATCCATTGGACCAACAAGGGGGGAAAGTAATCCATTTGCTATGCTGTAAAACATCGAAAGATCAGCATCACTGATAGTATAGATTTTCTTATCCTTTAAAGAGTCAATAAAGTCCTTTTCCTTATTTTCTGGGATGATTCGATTCACCAATCCCATTCCACCATGAGGTTCAGGTAATTTCTGTGCCATAGTTAATTTTCCTTTTGTTTTATTTAATAAAAAGTTTTCCAAGAGTTAATAATCCAAGACCAATTGTGACAATTGCAATGATAAACCGTAATTTCTCTGTCTTCATTTTCTTCACAGTTATTCCAGCCAGGGGTACTGAAAGCATACCTCCAAACACAAGAAAAGGTGCTAACGTCCAATCAATTGTTTGATTCATAGATAAATACATAATCAAACCGACCAGGCATGTTAAGCCCTCAGCAAAAGAAGTAATGCCAATTGCGTTTTTCCCATTAACACCAGAAAGAAGCTGTCCGCTTGTAACAACCGGTCCATATCCCCCACCACTCATGCCTTTATTAAAGGATGCGATGACACTCAGTCCCACGATTTTTTTCCATGAAAATTTATATACTTTCTTATTTGTAATAAGAATTAAAATTCCCATGGTGAAAATAAGTAATCCGATATAAAGCTTCACATAAAAATTGGGCAAACTTACAGCTATGAGCACAGCCCCAACAGTACCAATGATGCTGCATGCCGCAATCAATAGAGATATCTTGAGATGATGTGGAAGATAACTCTTTAAATTACTTATAAAGTTAACCTGGCTGTTTTTCACGTTTAGGCTGCGCTGTGGAAGCAGATTCACATTACCCATTTTGTTATGAATAAGACCCGCAAAAATCCCCGTGAAAAGTTCTGATAATAATATACAGGGAACGATCTGCATTGGTTGATACCCGAGTAATAATAAAATAGGGGTCAAGGATGTGCCGTATCCCATTCCTAAAGTTGAGTCGAAATATTCGGCAACAAATGCCATAAAAACGACCGGCAAACCTATCTGAAGAATAAAAGTCCATTCCATTGCATTCTCCTCTTTGATTTATCTTAATCAAAGACGAGAAATTTCTTTTGTCAAGTTTGTCTATATACTTTATCATATTTATAGACTATAGCGCCTATATTAAATCCTTTAAGGTTGTACTCTCGAGTCTTTGAGATGCGTAATCTCTAATATCCCTTAATAGATTTTTCAGTTTTGGACACCTCTCAATCGGGCTTTCTTCATAAAAATGCAGACTCACTGAAACGACGGGAGCAAGTGGTCCATCTATGCTCCTGAAAACTTCTGCGGTTGTAATCTCAGATGGGTCTTTTGATAATTTATATCCGCCGCTCGGACCGCGAACGCTTTTCACAAATCCCGACTGCTTTAATAAAATGAGTATCTGTTCCAGAAATTTCTGTGGTGTATTATTTTCCTCAGCTATGTCACTTATGGTGACCAATTTACTATGATAATTCTTTGCAAGCGTGACCAGTGCAAGTAAGGCATATTCACTTTTTCTTGAGAGTCTCATATTATTTTACTACCTCTTGAATGAATGGTCGCAGAAGCTCATCTTCCACAGTCATACCCAATTTTATATGCGGTTTTGTGGATCCGTGGAAATCTGAGCCTGCTGTAATCAACAAACTATATTTATCTGCAATATATTTATAAAATTTAATCTGATCCCGAGTGTGTTGAGAATAAAATACTTCTATTCCCATCAATCCAAAAACTGTGAGTTCCACAACTAATTCTTCTAATTCATTATTGCTAAGTTTTGTTTGATATGGATGTGCGATTACAGGAATCCCACCTGCATCAAGGATAAGCTGTATTGCCTTCTTTGGTTGCAGTCTTTTCTTATTCATATAGAGCGGTTTGCCCTTGTCGAGATACTTGTCAAAGGCTTCTTGATATGAATTTACATATCCTTTCCTTGCAAAAAGATTAGCAAAATGAGGTCTGCCAATCAGTTCTCCACCGGCTTCCTTTACAAGTTCTTCAAGTGTAATGTCGAAACCGAGTGCTTTCATATTCTCTATCATTTTTTTATTTCGATTAAGTCGGAAGTTTTGTAATTCTTTTAGTGTATTATTAAGTTCGACATTCCTCTGGTCAAATCCATATCCAAGAATATGAAGGGTTTTAGGAAATTCTGCACTTATCTCGATACCATTAATAAATATAAGTTCATCCGGAATTGACGTGATTTGTGATAAACCATCAATTGTATCATGGTCTGTAAGAGATAAATATTTAAGCTGTCTTTTTGAAGCTTCAAGAACAAGACCTTCTGGAGAAAAAGTACCATCAGAAGCAGTACTGTGTGTATGTAGATCTAGTAGCATTTATTTTTCCTTGCGCACTTCGTGCTCCTCACTTACATGTACCAATTTTTGTAACCGACTTAATGTAAGACTGTTATGTTATTGCTGTATAAATTATTTATTATTAAGGAGTTTATTAAATTCTTTTTTGAGAACATCCACTTTATCTATTTTTTCCCATGTAAAATCAGATTCATTTCTGCCAAAGTGGCCGTATGCTGCAGTCTTTTCAAAAATAGGTCTTTTAAGATTGAGATGTGCAATGATGCCCTGAGGAGTCAAGGGGAAATGCTTTCTTATAAGCTTAAGAATTTGTTCATTATCAAGTTTACCTGTGCCAAATGTGTCCACCCATAGACTCAGTGGTTCAGCAACACCAATAGCATAAGATATCTCGATCTCGAATCTATTGGCAATTCCTGCAGCGACAATATTTTTTGCAATATATCGAGCCATATAAGCAGCGCTGCGATCTACCTTTGACGGATCCTTCCCTGAGAATGCACCTCCACCGTGACGTCCCATGCCGCCATAAGTATCCACTATGATCTTTCTGCCGGTCAAACCTGCATCTGCCTGAGGTCCGCCAATGACAAACTCTCCAGTAGGATTAACAAGAAAAATAGTCTTACTGTCAAGATAATCTCCACAAACCGGTTTTATGACGTGCTCTATAATGTCTTTTCTGATTCTCTCTTTCTCAATACCTTCAGCATGCTGGTTTGACACAACAACTGTATGTACTCGCTTGGGAACGTCGTTATCATACTCAACCGTCACTTGTGATTTTCCGTCAGGTCCCAAATATGGAATAACTCCATTCTTGCGCACTTCAGAAAGTTTTTTTGTTAATTTATGAGCAAATATAATTGGCATGGGCATAAGTTCTTCAGTCTCTGTACAAGCATAACCAAACATCATTCCCTGATCACCCGCTCCCTGCATACGCCGAGTAACTTTGTCAGCATTCACACCAACAGCTATATCGTGTGACTGAGGAATGATACTACAGAACACACCGCAATTCTCGTAATCAATACCGAGTTTGCTATGATCATAACCAATCTTTTTTAAAGTATTTCGAACAATTTTATCTATGTCAACAAAACCCTTGGTGGTAATTTCTCCAAAAACCCAGACTGCACCGTTCTTTACCGCAGTTTCAGCAGCAACCCTCGAATTTTTGTCCTGACGGAGGCATTCATCAAGAACTGCATCACTTACTTGATCACATATCTTATCAGGATGTCCTTCTGTTACAGATTCTGAACTAAAAAGATATTTATTTTTATTCATTCAAAAAAGCCTTTCTTAATATCTATAGTGCTCTGGTTTATAAGGTCCTTCAACAGGAACATCAATATATTTTGCCTGCTCATCGGTTAAACGAGTCAATTTTACATTAATTTTACCAAGATGCAAACGGGCGACTTCTTCATCAAGTTTTTTTGGTAGTCTATACACTTTTTTCTCAAAATTATTTTTCCATAATTCTATTTGTGCTAGTACCTGGTTCGTGAAGGAATTGCTCATAACAAAGGAAGGATGTCCTGTTGCATTTCCAAGATTAACCAATCTCCCTTCTGAGAGAAGAATAATCGAGTGTTCGTCAGAAAACTGTATTTCGTCAACCTGAGGTTTAATGTTTATTTTTTTTACTCCTGGAGTAGCATATAAGTCATCGACCTGTATCTCATTATCAAAATGCCCAATATTACAAACTATAGCTTTATCCTTCATCTTCTGCATATGCTCAACTCGTATCACATCTTTATTTCCTGTGGCAGTGACAAAAATATCTCCTTCTTGAATAACGTCTTCCAATACCGTGACCTCAAATCCTTCCATAGCTGCCTGTAGGGCACAGATAGGATCGATCTCAGTAACGATCACTCGCGCGCCAAAGCCCTTCATCGATTGAGCACATCCCTTTCCCACATCCCCGTAACCGCAGACAACAACAACTTTACCTGCAACCATTACATCAGTACCTCTCTTTATTCCATCTGCAAGTGATTCCCTGCAACCATAGAGATTGTCAAATTTTGATTTCGTTACTGAGTCATTTACATTAATTGCAGGAAAAAGTAATGTGTTGTCTTTCATTTTCTGGTAAAGCCGGTGTACTCCAGTGGTTGTTTCTTCACTTACACCTTTGATATTCTTGGCAATCTTATGCCAGCGGTCAGGATATTTAACAATATCTTCTAATATAGTTTGATGAAGAATGCCAAGCTCTCTACTTGATGTATCAGGCTTAGGAATAGTACCGGTTTTTTTGTATTCATCTTCCAGGCGAACACCTTCGTGAACAAATAAAGTGGCGTCTCCCCCATCATCCACAATAAGATCGGGTCCTTCTTGGATACCGAACAAAAGAGCTTGCTTTGTGCACCACCAGTATTCCTCAAGGGTTTCACCCTTCCAGGCAAATACCGGTATGCCATCATCGGCTATTGCAGCAGCCGCATGATCCTGTGTGGAAAAAATATTGCATGAAGCCCATCTCACACTTGCTCCCAAAGCAACAAGCGTCTCTATCAAAACTGCTGTCTGGATAGTCATGTGGAGACTGCCGGTAATTTGAGCTCCTCGCAAAGGTTTCTCCTTGGCATATTTCTCTCTAAGAGACATCAGGCCGGGCATCTCAATCTCTGCCAACTCTATCTCTTTCCTGCCAAATCCAGATAAAGTCTTGTCTTTGATTTTGTATTCTATATTTCTCATGTCTGCAAAATTAGGTATCTAGTTATTATTTGTAAATAATTTTAAAGAAAAAGAAAGAATGAAATCAATGTATTGAGAAAGAACGAGGTTTTAATAGATTTATTTTCCCTTTAATGCAATTTTCCATAAAAAAGCTCTGTTGTGTTAAAGAGAAAACAATACGACGCACCTCTAAAACTCTCTATGCTTTTTTATGAAAATTTTTACTTTTTAGAATTAATAATCAATCTCAATAAATTTCTTTTCTTTTTTTTCTGCTACAGGAATACGAATTCTGTGACCTCTTCGATTGAGTTCGGATTCTTCATTTTTGGGACCAATATTATCACCCGGACCCTCAGGATTTTCCGGATCTTCAAATGTAACAACCAAATACTCATCAAAGAAGGACATGACACTATCCCAATATAATTCATCTTTTTCTGAGGTTGGTTCGATATAGGAGTCAAAAGCAAAGACCATAGAAGAAAGAAAAATACTAAAAGTGAAAATTAATACTATTATTACATATGCGTTCTTTTTCATTTTTTTTCTTTATATAAATTATTTTTCTGATATTGGATTCAGACAAATTTCTTTGTCAACAAAAAATCAAATAAAAGCAAAATTTAATTATTTTATACATTTCTTTATACTCTGAATCACATAATCCTTCTGTTCATTAGTTAACTCAGGATAAATCGGAATTGACAAGACTTCATTGGCAGCTTTTTCAGATTCGGGAAGGGCTCCCGCTTTGTATCCAAGATATGCAAAACATTCCTGCAGATGAAGCGGAACCGGATAGTAGATCGCATTTCCGATATTCGATTCATTGAGTTTATCCTGGAGTTCATCCCTCTTGGGAGTGCGGATCGTGTACTGATTGTAGATCATTCGATTGTAGGATTCGACATAAGGTGTGATAACAACATCCTTTAGATGCTCATTATAATAATCAGCATTTTTCTGACGACCCTTATGCCATTCCTCCAGATATGGAAATTTCTCAAGAAGCACCGCTGCCTGGATAGTGTCTAAACGGAAATTACCACCGACAAATTTATGAATATATGAGCTGGTACTTCCATGTTGTCTGAAAGCCTTAAGTCTATCCATTAATGTTTCATCGTTTGTTGTTACTATTCCCCCATCTCCACAAGCCCCTAAGTTTTTACTCGGATAGAAAGAGAAACATCCCACATCACCTAAGGAACCGGCACGTCTCCCCCAATACTCCGAACCAATTGCCTGTGCAGCATCTTCAATAACATTGAGATTATATTTTTGTGCGATATCGTTTATAATATCCATTTCAGCACATTGCCCGAAGATATGAACAGGTATAATCGCTTTTGTATTCTCATTTATTTTTTCTTCAATAAGTTCAGGATTGATATTATAAGTTTTGGGATCAATATCCACAAAAACAGGTTTAGCACCTACCCGAAAAATAGAGCCTGCAGTAGCAAAAAAAGTAAAAGGAGTTGTGATAACTTCATCTCCGTAGCCAATATCCAAAGCCATTAGAGAAATAAGAAGTGCATCCGTTCCCGAGGAAACCCCGACTGCGTATTTGCAATGACAATACTCAGCAAGGATTTTCTCCAATTTTGTAACTTCAGGTCCATTAATAAATTTTTTTGATAAAAAAACGTCATCAACAATCTCTTTGATATTATTTTCCAAAGGTTTGTATTGTACAACTAAATCAAGCATTGGTACATTCATGTTACGTCCTTTATTCATCAATTAAAGCGATATCTTTTGCATTGACCTCGATTGCCACGGCTTGTTTTATCAAGTCAATATTTAGTATTAATTTATATGACCCTTTTTTATAAGTGATCTTTCCTTCATAGTTTTTAAAAGGTCCCCGAATAATTTTCACTCTTCTCCCGCGCGTTAAAAATTTGTGTGGCACTAATTTTGCTCCCTCATTTTGCGCTTCATGTATCTGTTTAAGTTCTTGCAGAACTTGTTCCTGATCAGGTGCTTCAATGAATGCACAAAGTAAACCTGTACGATATAATTGGATTTTTTGATCATGCGAACAATTACAAAATATATAGCTTGAAAAAAGCGGTTTCTTAAATGTGATCACTCGGTTATGATAATACCTCACACTCTCCTGCAATGGCAAATAATAGGAAATATTGTAATCAATACAGCTTTGGGCTACTTTCTTTTCGTGGCGTGGTTTTGTATATACGGCATACCAATTACTGTCCTCAATGAGTCTTAATTCCCCATACAATTCACTAATTTCATTTTTATTTTGTGACATCTATTATTTAAACCAGAATTATTTTGAGTGAAAAGCTTAAAATCATGAATTCCTGTCAATAAATCCTTATAGATTCCCAATAAAAAAATGGCATGAACACATATGCGGATCATGCCATTCTTGCGTAACAACTTGATTCTCTATTTTCTAAAGTTTCTTCGATTATCTCTTTTCGGACGAGCTTCATCAACTTTCATGGATCGACCTTTAAGATCTTTTCCATTCAGTTCACTCATTGCATTTTCAGCTTCAGCAGGCTCTGACATTTCTACAAATCCAAAACCTTTTCCATCAATGATAGTAACCTCAACCACTTCGCCAAATTCAGCGAATAATTCTGAAAGTTCGTCTTTTGTGACTGAATAATCAAGATTACCCACATAGAGTTTTTTACCTTCCATTCTTTCTATTCTCCTATTTTTTCTTGTTCTCATACTTATCATGAAGAATAGACGAAAATAAATCTACTTTCAATACTAAATATTTTGAACTTTTTTAACTTAACGAGTAAGTTATTTTCTTAGTGAGACAGGAGAATATCATAAATTAATATGGTCAAGAATTTTGATAAATAAAGTTGTGTTATAATATATAAATGGCGGAGAGAGTGGGATTCGAACCCACGGTCCGCCAAAAGACGGACAACGATTTTCGAGACCGTCCCGTTCAACCGCTCCGGCATCTCTCCTGAAAAAAAATGGCGGAGAGGGCGGGATTCGAACCCGCGGTAAGCTTGTGGCCTACACACGCTTTCCAAGCGTGCTCCTTAAGCCAGCTCGGACACCTCTCCGTTTTTATTCGTTCTCTTCTTCTGAAAAAATTCTTTTAAAATTGCACTACATTCACGTGCCATGACACCGCTTTTTAACTCCGGATTATGATTCAACCGTCTATCATAAAGGATATTATACAATGAGCCACATGCTCCGTTCTTTTCATCAAAAGCACCAAATACTACTTTATCGATACGCGAAAGAACTATGGCTCCGGCACACATAGTACAAGGTTCCAAAGTGACGTACAATGTACAGCCAGAAAGCCACTTGCCAACTTTTTTTTGAGCGAGTTCGATTGCACATTTCTCAGCATGTGCCAGCCCATCTTTGCTTGATTCTGTTGAATTATGAGCACTTGCCACAATTTTTTCATCCCGTATGATCACTGCACCAACTGGTACTTCATCCTCTTGAAATGCCTTCTCAGCTTCTTCAAGTGCTAATCTCATCCAGTATTCATCACTATATGCTTTCATCGAATGTGCTTGTTTATTTTAGGTTGGTATTCATTGTCAATTTTTCCTCATCAATGCGGAGAGTAGTTCATTCAAATAAAGATATTGACCAATTTGAGACCTTATCCACAAACTAACAAAAATTTATTTCGATAAGGATATCCGATGCCATCTGCTTTTAATTGGTCAGTTACTTCTGTAGAATTTTGCATGACCGCATTACGCACCCTTGTCAGCCATCACATCCTTTTTGCAATTGGTGTTGTGCTTATAGTCGGATACCTTCTTGGAAAACTTGCTGACAAACTAAAACTTCCGGTTGTCACGGGCTACATCATTGCGGGTATTCTTCTTGGAGAATCGATCGGCAATGTTATCGAGCTCAAAATGGTTCATGCACTTCGTCCGATTACTGAAATTGCACTTGGACTTATTGCTCTTGCAATTGGTGGAGAATTCTCCAGATCAAAACTGAAATCCATAGGCAAGGAAATAGTTATCCTCACCATTTTCCAGATAGGGCTGACTTTTGTGCTTGTTTCCGGATCATTGATTCTTATCGGTTTCAAATATGAATTCTCTTTACTTTTGGGAGCAATAGCTACTGCAACTGCACCCGCTGCCACTGTTGCTATTGTGCAATCACTACGCGCACGTGGTAAATTCATTGATTATCTCTATGGACTGGTAGCTCTTGATGACGCTGGATCTGTAGTACTTTTCGGCTTGGTTTTTGCTTTTGTAGGACTCACATTGCCCAATATTAGCGGCATCAAGAATAATCCTATGATAATGATATTTACTGCACTCGGCGAAATTTTCCTTTCTATCATAATCGGGATAGTCGTTGGGTACATTCTCCATAAAGCCACGCATAAGAAACAAAATAAAAGCGAAATCATGATCATAGCCCTCGGCATAATCTTTATCGTGATAAGTCTTGCGCATCCTCTTCATATATCGCCACTTATCACGAATATTGTCATTGGTGCAACCTTAGTAAATCTGTCCCCTAAAAATCAAAGAATTTCACGAATTCTCGAAGGCTTGACTCCGCCAATTTATGCGTTGTTTTTTGCGATTGCTGGGACCGAACTGCAGCTTGGAATTTTCACTCAACCCGGAATTTTAATTCTCGGAGTGATCTTCGTCATAGCCCGTATGATCGGAAAATATTTCGGGGTGTATCTTGGCGCACTTTCATATCATTCTGATCAGCCGACAAAGAAATATCTTGGCATCTGCATGTTCCCTCAAGCAGGTGTTGCGATCGGACTAGTGCTCATGATACAGGCATCTCCCATTATTGCAAATGCCACTTCTGAGATGCAGCTCCTGGCTATCAATATGGTTAATATTGTGATTTTTTCTGTCTTTATAAATGAACTCATCGGACCTGTGCTTTCTAAATGGGCAATCATAAAAGGCACGGGCATAAAACCTTGATTTGAGGTAATGTTATGTTACTTTTAAACAAACTATGCAAAGAAAGTTGCACTGCTTCTTTCCAGGCAAAGAAAAAGGATGAAGCACTTCATGAGCTTGTACAGCTTTTAAAAAAATGTCCTAAAATCAAAGATATAGAATCATCCAAAATATATTTTGCCTTGAAGGAGAGAGAAAAACT
>JAIPIC010000060.1 GCA_021734865.1 Candidatus Woesearchaeota archaeon
ACCAAAAATTGCCTATGGATTGTGAGCCCTTTAATACGGAGAAAAGCAAAGCTTTTCTTGTACACAAAAATGCTTTACATTTTTATTGTACCCCATGCTTTAGCTTGGGGTCAGGGCGAACGGCAATTTTTGTTATATGATAAAATTCATCAGATAACCCATTTGATAATTCATCTGATAGAACTAATGTTATAGAATTCATCTGTGCAGTTATAGCAAGATATAAAAAGAGAAACAAAGGACCTAATTAAATGACACAATATGAAACAATACTTCCGGACACTTCAGTAATAATTGAGAGGATAATCTCTGATTATATCAAATCAGGAAAGATAGAGACATCAAAAATACTTATACATGAAGCTTTACTGACTGAACTTGAACACCAAGCCAATACAAATCGGGAAATTGGGTTCATAGGATTAAAAGAAATAAAAATACTACGTGAGATAGCAAAAGAAAAAAATATTCAAATTGAGTATATAGGCAGGAAACCGACGTATCATGAGATAAATAATGCTGACTCCGGAGCTGTAGATGCAATAATACGTGAGACAGCATATGAAGAAAGTGCTACCCTTATAACAGCTGATGTTGTCCAGTCAAAAACAGCCGAGGCCAAAGGAATGGATGTTTTGCTGGTCAAGGTCCGGACTAAACCTAAAAAACTTACGCTTGATAAATTCTTTGATAAAACAACAATGAGTGCACATCTTCGAGAAGAAGAGCCCGCAATGGTTAAAAAAGGACGTCCTGGAGCTTGGAAAATGGCCCAGGCAACAGATAAAAAACTGTCCCGAGACGACATTATTGATATCTCAAAAGAAATTGTTGAGATGGCAACAATCAGAACAGATGGATTCATTGAGAATGATCGTGGTGGTTCAACTATTATCCAGCTTGGAAATTATCGTATTGTAATTACGAAACCTCCTTTTTCAGATGGTTGGGAGATCACAGCTGTAAGACCAGTCAAAAAACTCTATATGGATGATTACAAACTTTCAGATAAATTAAAGCAGCGAATATCAGTCCAGGCAGAAGGAATCCTTATCGCTGGTAGTCCGGGCGCAGGGAAAACAACATTTACTCAAGCGCTTGCAGATCATTACAGCAAACAAGAAAAAGTCATTAAAACAGTCGAAGCTCCAAGAGATCTTGATCTGCCAAACTCAATTACTCAATATGCAATCACACATGGTACAAATGAAGAAGTGAGGGATATCCTACTCTTGTGTCGTCCAGATTACACAATCTTTGATGAGATGAGGAATACTCAGGATTTCAAGCTGTTCACAGACCTTAGGCTGAGTGGAGTTGGTATGATCGGAGTCATTCATGCCACAAAAGATATTGATGCAATACAACGATTTGTGGGACGTATTGAGCTGGGCGTAATCCCTCAAGTAGTAGACACAGTAATGTTCATAAAAGATGGAGCAGTGAGTTCTGTACTGAGTATTAGTATGGAAGTCAAGGTTCCTCATGGGATGACAGAATCAGATCTTGCGCGTCCGATAGTTGTTGTATCAGACTTTGAAACAGGATCACCGGCATTTGAACTTTATTCATATGGAGAAGAGACAGTAGTCGTTCCTGTAACAGGCGGAAGTGAAACTAATCCTGTAAGAAAATATGCAGCTATGCAGTTAGAATCCATGATGAGAAAATATTCTGACTGCAAAGTGGAACTCGTTTCAGACAATAGAATGGCAGTCTATGTTCCAGAGAATGATGTATCCAAGATTATAGGCAAGGGCGGCAAGCGAATAGAAGAAATAGAAAAAAAGCTTGGAATCAGTATTGATGTAAGGTCTAAAAAAGACCTAAAGACAACCGAAAAAGTGTCAGGTAAATTTGAAACAGAGAAATCTTCTAAAAATAAAGAAGTTCAGCTAATAAAATATTATCTTACTAAAAAAGCACTAACTTTGGTATTCGCAAAACTACCTGATAAACCAATTGAAATAAGTATTGAAGGCAAGGCCATAATGACTGCCCAGCCCGATGGCAATAAAATTAAACTGACAAAAAAGAACAAAATAGTTAAGAACATTCTCAATGCTCTTGATAGGGATATGGCGGTCATCTTCACATACACCTAATTTACATAACCTTGATTTACATAAGCCTGAATATTTATTTAAGATAGATTATATTACTTACAGAATTTTGTTTCTCAGTTGTATATGCGATTCAGAATGAATAGAATATATTTCTAAAAAAATACTAATCTAAAAAAAATACTAAAATAGACCTAAAATAATTCAATAGTCTATTGGTAACAAAGGGCTGACAGGGCTAATTGAGGTATAATAAAAATTTCACTTCACCAACATATTTATATATCCAAAAACATTAAAGTAGACCATGCTCGACGAATCTGAGAAGAAAATTATCAAGGAACTTATCAAAAATCCTCGTATTTCTGACAACCACATAGCCAAAGCCACTAATGTCCCGGTTATGACGGTCAACCGCAAACGAAAAAAACTCGAAGAAGAAAACATCATTTCATATTGCACAATTATCCGAAGGGGAGAAAAAGGGATTAAGGTTATAAGTTCAAGGGCACTTTATATTATCACACTCAGCGCTGGCATAACCACATCGGATTATTACAAAGCAATAAAAAAAGATAATATTTTCAAGCAGGATTTCAGTTCTGTCGTCGAGTCGATATATCTGGGAGAGAAATCCGGGCATATAGCTGTTATGATGGTTCTTGAAACTGCCAAACAATCAGAACAAGTGGAGATATTTAACGGAAAGGTCATTCCATGGTTCAAATCTACATTCGGCAAAAACTCAGTCCGTAAGATTACAACAGTTCGAATAAACCAGAGGATAAAACAACATTATAATTACTATCCAGACCTCAATATCAAGAGTGGAATAATCGATTCAGCATTTCCTGATGAATATATAGACCTACTATGAAAGAAGTCCATCCTAATAAACCAGAACAGAATACATCTGGACGGCAGACAGCAAAATCTCATGAAAAAAAACCAGAGATTTCTCCAAGGATCACATTAATAATAGGTCTTGCTGTCTTCATTGGATCTTTAATTTTGAATTACAATATGGAAGGCAACAAATTCATCCTGTTTGCAGCTATTGGCTTCATCATGGCATCATATGGATTCATAAAATTCATACTCAATAAGAGAGACATTGAAATCAAAAACAAACTTGATCAATTGAATAGTAATACTGCAAACCAACAAGATTCGCATACAAACAGCACTGATCAAAAAAACAGGGATCAGCAGACACATCAGCAAAAACCTCACCAAAATGTGTCTCATGATCAAACACACCAAGCCCAGACATCTCATAAATTGCATGATCAGACCACTCATCGACAAAACGTACAGAATCATCAACAACATGTGCAGAACGCTCAGGATCATCAACAACATGGAGCGAATGGTCAGAATCATCAACAATCTAATGGACATGCTACCCATCACCAAGAGGCCAGAGCAGCTCAGACAACTAATCAATCCCATGTCCAGAAAAACCAACAATCCCATAAGACAAATTATGCTCCAGTTCATGATAACTACAACACAAAGAGAGCAAGACCTTACTGTCCGGGATGTGGTAATCACACCCGTCCGTATGACAATTTCTGTTCATACTGTGGTTCAAAACTAAAATAATTTCCAATGAAAATCAAATGTAATAATCGGATTCTAGCAGATAAAGTAGAATACTGCAAGACAATATTCCAGCGTGCTCGAGGAGCTATGTTTAGACCATATCTTGACAGAGCACTTATATTTCCAGTCTCTCCCCCTGGCAGAGTGTCACTTCATATGTTCTTTGTATTTTTCCCAATAGATGTATTGTTTATTAGAGATAACAAAATCATTGAGATGAAGAAACAATTCCTCCCATTTACTCTCTATAATCCAAAACAAAATGCAGATACAATAATAGAATTTCCGGCAGATACAATAAAAAATATAAAAATTGGAGATAAGATCTCCATAAACAATTAATGGCCTACGTTCTTAGTTTCGCGTCAATTATGTTCTTAAGATCATCAATCTTGACTCTCTCCTGTATGGTTGTGTCCCTGTCTCTAACAGTAACAGTTCCATCTTCTTTAGAATCAAAATCAACTGTTATGCACAACGGAGTACCAATCTCATCAGATCTTGCATAACGCCTTCCGATACTTCCGCTTTGGTCATAAGTGACATTGAAATCCATCCTCAGCTCTTTGTATATCTTCTTTGCAAGTTCAGGCAGACCTTCTTTATTTACTAAAGGAAATACACTAGCCTTGATTGGAGCAAGTTTAGGATGCAGTTTCAAAACAATATTTCCTCTTTCCTTATCATCAACATATGCATCAAACATAAAGATCAGGAATGATCTGTCGACACCAAAAGATGGTTCAGCTACAACATGTGGTACAATTTTTTCCTTAGTCTCCTCATCAAAAAGACTCAAATCTTTCTTGGAGAACTTAATATGCTGCGAAAGGTCGAAATCTGTTCGATTAGCCATACCGATCAGTTCTTTCCATCCAAACGGAAAGTTATATTCAAGATCCCATGTGTCTAATGCATAATGGCTTTTTTCAGTATCCAGATGCTGTCTAATCCTGAAATTTTCAGATTTGGCACCAAGTGAGACGTACCATTTATGCGCCATCGCTAACCAATATCCATGCCAGGTTGTCTTAATAACACCATCTGTGACAAGCTTACCAACGGTGGCCTTTTCCATTTCTCTTTTTTCATCCTGCATCTTGGCAGAATAATATACTATCTCATGATCCTTAACTTCCTCAAAGAATGGGCAGTCATTTAGACCTTTCGGATGGATGAAATATTCAATTTCCATCTGCTCAAACTCCCTGCACCTAAATAAGAAATTTCTGGGACTGATTTCATTCCTGAAAGCTTTGCCGACCTGTGCTATCCCAAATGGCAGCTTCATCCTCATATTATCAGTCGCAAGCCTGAAATTTGTAAATATCAGCTGTGCTGTCTCTGGTCTAAGATAAGCAGTGGCTTTGGAATCCTGTGATGGTCCCACTTGAGTCTTAAACATCAGGTTAAAATCATTTGCTTCTTCGAAATCACCCTTACATTTAGGACATTTAAGATTGTGTTCTCTGACAAGTTGGTTGATCTCAGCAACCTTCATACCATCAGCAGCAATTTTCAGCTCATCTTCAATATGTGTATCTCCTCGTATCTTTTCTTTACACTTGGAACACACAAGCATGATGTCTTCAAAACAGTCAACATGCCCTGATGCTTTCCAGACCGTCGGATGTGATATAATACTGCCATCAATTCCGATGCAATCTTCACGCTGATGAATAAAAAATCTCCACCAGCTCTGCTTAATGCTGTTCTTTACCTCAGCTCCGAGAGGGCCATAGTCAAAAAAACCGCTCATTCCGCCATAGATTTCGGAGTTTTGGTACACAAAACCTTTTCGCTTGCAAAAAGAAGCCATATCATCTGTTGTCATAGTCATGGTTCAATTAGGTAAGCAATCATTTTATTTAAAGATATCCGCAATGCTCAATTTTAAAAGTGATAAAAAGTGATATACTGAATATATCATTTAATAAGAAACGCTAATTCTTCCTTATCAAAATCAAAGAAATCAATAATATCTCTAGATCCATTACCTTTAACAAGGAATTTCATGAATGGATAAACATTATCCATGGCATATTTTGTCGATGACCTTGTCTTTGAAGCGATTTTTCCACATATGCCCTTTCGTTTATTATATTTCATGTTTGCCTGCCAAATCTTTAGGAGGCGCATTGAAGGCACATATTTTGTAAATTTCTTATATTTTTCATCCTTTGATGAAGCGATACCAGCACTTAGTAGGGCATTAATATACACCAAGAAGCGCCAATGTTGCCGCCTTCGGATTCTTCCCTTATACACATCTGCTCTTGACATCATTTCGTAAGCACGAGCAATGTCTTCATTCTTTTCATATTCCTTAGGAATATTCTCATCAAGCCAGAGCATAACTTTATCATAATCTTCCTCAATATTATTATACGCAGATATTGCCACATCGAAATCAGATGTTTTGAACACTTTCATCAATGCACTTGTAATCTTTTCACTGTAATCTCTCTCAGCCATCGTCTTAACATCATCCATTACAATAGCCTTCTTATTGGCAGAAATCATCTGCAGGTCATTAATGGCTGCTCTTGCATCACCACCAGACATACGGGCAAGTGTTTTGATTGCGTCATCTTCAAATCCAATCCCCTCAGAATCACAGACCTTTTTTAGGATATTTGCGACAGAAAGGTAATTTAATGTGTGAAATTCAATAGCCTCAGAAACTTTTTTTACTGGTTTAAGCTTGTCTGAATATGCATCAATACAAGTCATAACAATAGGAAAAGATGATTTTGGTATCAATTTTGCTAGAGTTGCTGCGCCTCCACGATCTTCACGGCCTGAAAGTCCGTCAATATCATCAATAAGAATAATCTTTGAATTTCCAAATAATGACATCTGAGATGTTGCTGCACCAATAATAGACTCAATCTGGTCCTTATTGCGCTTTGAAGAAGCATTGACCTCTATTAGCTCATAATCAAGCTCATTGGCCAAAGCGATCACAGCAGACGTCTTTCCTGTACCAGTAGGCCCATGTAATAACATTGCCTTTCCACCACGGGAAAAACCAGCTACTGCCCTCTTTAAGCTGAGCATGCCCTTGTCCTGACCCTTAATATCATTAGAAGTCTTTGGAATATTTTTTACAATGAATGGTTCTACTGTCACAATAATATAAATATCACAGCCTTTTAATATTTAACGAATGTCTGCTGAAAACAATCAATTGTAGTGATAGTTAGTCCTTCGTTTGATTTCTTCAATCGCATCGTACCAGTAACTGCCATGCGGCACATAATCATTAGGGTGCTCTCTTAAAGCATGAATAAGCTCTGCAATATCGACAAATTTCACCTGTGAAACTTCATCATCCTGTAATATCAAGTCCCCCAATTTTCCATCAAATTCAAGATAATAAACATAATAAAACTCATTATTGATCAGATTCCTATCCTTACCATTATTCTTTCTGATCTCATGCAGACGTATTTTCTTTTTTATTTGGAGTCCTAATTCTTCCTTGGCTTCACGAACCAAAGAATTCATCGGCTCCTCTCCAGCGCTGACATGACCGCCAACAGAAATATCCCATAACCCAGGATGAAGTTCCTTATTAGGGGTCCTCAGCTGAAGTAATATCTCTCCCTTCTTATTGTACAACCACAGATGGACAGACCTATGCCAGAAACCTTTCAGATGCGCCTCACTTTTCATTTTCTGCATATTCAATGGCTTATTATCCCCATTGAAAATATCAATTAATTCATCAGTCATCGTATTCCCCTATAGACGATCATATAAATGGTTATTGAATTTTCAGATCTAATTTTTGCTCTCCCAAAAGTTTATATATTAAGATTGACTACTATAATATATGAAAATTATAATCCACGTAGTGGTGGAGTAAACCGGTCTGACATGCCGGGATCATTGTTCTTTCTAAGTTTTATTAGGGTATAGATTGAATCTTGACCGGCGGAGATAATCAAACGAGAGCATTTGACCAGCGGAGGACAGAATGGAAAAAAAATATGATCCAAAACAATCAGAAGAAAAATGGCAGAAACAGTGGGAAGAAGAAGGTATATACAAATTTGATCCTGATTCAGACGCAGAAATATATTCAATAGACACGCCTCCTCCCACAATATCTGGAAAGATTCATATGGGTCATGCATTCTCATATACACAAGCTGATTTTATTGTAAGATACCAAAGAATGCAGGGTAAGAACATTTTTTATCCATTTGGCTTTGATGATAATGGCCTTGCCACAGAAAAGCTCGTTGAAAAAGAGAAAGGAGTCAAAGCAAGAAGAGTTGGACGAGAAGCCTTTCAGAAACTCTGCTTGGAAGTCTCCGAGAAATACGAGAATGACTTCAGGATATTCTGGGGAGCATTAGGACTCTCAGTAGACTGGGACCAGCTATATTCAACCATAAATCCATGGTGCATAAAAACTAGTCAGAGATCTTTTATTGACCTTTACAAAAAAGGAAGAGAATACCGCAAAGAAGCTCCAACAATGTGGTGTCCAGACTGCCAGACAGCAATTGCCCAGGTTGAGTTGGAGGACAAAGAGTTTGACAGCCAATTTAATGATATCATATTTAAGATAATAGACGAATCAGGAAAAGAGACAGACCTTATAATTGCAACAACAAGACCTGAACTTCTTCCAGCATGTGTAGCGATATTTGCACATCCAGATGATGAGAGATACAAAAAAATATTCAATAAAAAAGCTAAAGTCCCGCTGTTCGACCAGGAAGTAACAATCTTGCCTGACGTAAGAGCAGACCCGGAAAAAGGAACTGGAGCAGTAATGTGCTGTACTTTTGGAGACCAGACAGATATGGAATGGTATATGGCACACAATCTCCCTTTGAGGATCGTAGTTAATGAGAATGGAACATTAAATGATTTATCCGGAAAATATACAGGAATGAAGCTAAAGGAAGCAAGAAAAGAGATAATTTCAGATTTGGACGAGGCTGGGCTTCTGGTTGCCACAAAACCAATCAAGCACCACGTCAATGTTCACGAAAGATGTGGAACTGAGGTTGAAATACTCCATACAAAGCAATGGTTCATCAAATACCTGGATATAAAAGACGAGCTCATAGCCCGTGGCAATGAACTAACCTGGTATCCAAAACACATGAAAGTTAGATACGATAACTGGATTGAGGGCCTTCAATGGGATTGGTGCATCTCAAGACAGAGATACTTTGGTGTACCTTTTCCAGTATGGTACTGCAAAGAATGCGACGCTGAGATATTGGCAACAGAAGAACAATTACCAGTCGATCCCCTAAAGGATGAACCAAAAGAACCGTGCCATAAATGTGGTTGTACAGAATTCATCCCTGAGCAGGACATACTTGACACATGGGCAACCTCTTCGCTCACACCTCAAATCAATTCAAAATGGATGGAAAATGAGGACTTGTTCAAAAGACTCTTCCCAATGAATCTTAGACCACAGGCACACGATATCATCACATTCTGGCTTTTCAATACAGTAGTCAAAGCACACCTCCATAATCAGAGTATCCCCTGGAAAGATGTCATGATTTCAGGCCACGGCCTTGATCCGCACGGCAAGAAAATGTCAAAATCCAAAGGAAATGTAGTTGATCCAAGAAAAATCATGGAAAAATACAACTCAGATTGCTTAAGATTCTGGGCTGCAGGATCCAAACTTGGTGAAGACATGCCCTATCAGGAAAAAGATGTTGTCACAGGTCAAAAGACAATAACAAAACTATGGAATGCATCGAGGTTTGTCCACATGCATATAGAAAACTATAAACCAGGAGATCATAAGCTGGAAGAGATAGACAAATGGATAATATCAAAGCTGAACAGAATGATTAAGGAAACTACTGAAGCTTTTGAAAAGTATGAATACTCAAAAGCTCGATTCCATGCAGAGATGTTCTTCTGGCATGATTTATGTGACAATTACCTTGAGATAGTCAAAGATCGTCTGTATAATGAAGACGTCTACGGAAAAGAAGCCAAAGAATCTGGACAGTTTACTTTACACTATTGTCTGACAAACACACTTAAACTGTTTGCTCCGATCATGCCATACATATCCGAGGAAATTTACAGAAGCATGTTCTCTGATAAATCCATCCACACTAGCAAATGGCCTGAATACATTGAAAAATATTCTTACCCTGATCAAGAGAAGATGGGCGAAGAGATGGTCAAGATTATCGGTATGGTCAGAAAAGACAAGTCCCAGAAGAACATGTCATTAAAGACCGAACTGGCAAAACTCACAATAACATCACCAATCGACCTCACTGTGCTTGAAAGGGATATTAAGATGACCACAAAAGCCCAGACGATCGAGTTTAAACAAGCGGATGCGCTGAAGGTTGACATGGAATATTGATTGTATGTTTAGTCGTATGAAAATTATGGTTTTTTCAATATATTTACCATTATTCATACGTCAATAAAAACATGCTTGTTTCTAAGCTAAAGATTTAATAATTTATTGAAAATCTCGCTTGCGAGGGTTTCATCGGGATTCAAATACCCCGCACTTTAGTGCGAGATTTTCAATCCCAAAAATTGCCTATGGATTGTGAGCCCTTTAATACCCCATGCTTTAGCTTGGGGTCAGGGCGAACGGCAATTTTTGTTATATTTGATAGAATAAAGCCACCTATGATCCATTACAGAGACCAACTTTCTCACAATAAATTAAATCAATAATAAAAAAAAGAAAATCAATAAATGATTCCCCAGAATGCTGCGAAGAATGCAACAATGATGATAAATACAAACAAGAACATTATCGTGCATCCGAATGTAAAGAGTCCATGGATTGTTTCATGTCTTTTACCAACAATTACAGGCGGAACAAAAAGTAAAAATCCATCCATTGCTATAATCAATATTAGCACCAAAGGCCCGAGCAGCATACCCATATTGTAGAAAACATCATCAATAATCTCCATCATGACCATCGCTACAATTGTACTCAAGACCGTTAAAAATGCGCTGGCAAATCCAACAAGGACACTTTCCATTATAGGATGGCTAATGTCTTTCTTCTGTGCAGTCTTCTTGATCTCTTTTGCAGGCTTTCTCTCAGAAAACTTATGAGCTGCTTTTTTTATCAATCTCATACTTAGCCATATTACTGCAATAAACAATCCAACAAATAGAATAATCTTCCAGAAATTAAGTAACCACCATGACTTAGAATAACTACCTTTAACATGGAAAGATTCACTTGCATCCAAAAAGCTCGAAGTCTTTACAAGTCCACTGGCTCGAGTGATTACACTGGAGTATTCCTTATAAACTGCTGAATCCATTGATTTAGATGCTACAGCTTCCTGCATACCTGCAAGATTGAAAGTATCTCTATGTTCAACCTCAGATTCAACACCTGACATATATAGCCCGTCAACAACATTGACCGATACCCTGACATTTTCAATAACTGCTGCATTATTATCGATTATTGTCTCAAAATCAAAATTATAATTGATAAAAGACTTCGCATATTTGTCAATCTTATAAGAAATAACAAGAGTTGAACTCTGTTCTGGTTCAATAGCAGTAGGCAGATTTATTGTAATCCCAGTTGACTCAGAAAGTATGGTCTCTTCCATACTGCTTGCATTTACTCGTGTGTATGAATGACCATAATCATAATAGTAATCACATACCCTTGAATTTGAATACTTTTTACAGATACTGCCATCCCAAATCTCACATGTCGTCTGGTCAGTATAACTCTTGCATGTTCTTCCATAAGATTCCTGAGCCACATCATATATTATGATTCGCTTAGGAAACTCAAGCGTGATACTGTATAATGGTTCACTCATTGTATTCCTTATATTAAGCTGCGCACTGACTATTGCATCTCCCTCACCATCAAAAGTCACAGCATAATAATCAGAAGAATGTTTGTACCCAGAACTGATGATCGCATTTGAAAAAGGCATCATCACCAATATAAGCATTAAAGCGACGTAATATTTTATTTTCATTACATTTTTAGGATACCTTGGGCTTTAGCCCAAGTTGTAGTTGGTGAATCCTGCCCTCCGTAAGTTTTTTCTACCATTTTAACTATGAAATATACGCGCGACGAAAATCGGCGCACGCATCTAA